>JAFUKB010000009.1 GCA_017467895.1 Clostridia bacterium | reverse complement strand
TTAAGCGATGTGCATTTTTTAGAATATTTGCTTACCTTTGTTAACAAACGCTCAGATACTAACCCCATTGCTCATGCGCTTTTAAACGAGTTTGGTTCTATTAAAAATATTTTTAACGCCAGCACCTATGCTTTAACCAAGGTTAAGGGTGTGGGAGAGCAAACAGCCAACTTTTTGCAATATATGGCAGTTGTTGCGCATATGTATAGCAAGGTGGGCAACAAAGAAACCACTGTGCTAAACACTACAAGAAAGATAGCAGAGTTTTTATCAAGAATTTTTCCACCGTCTGATGTTGAACAGTTTGCAGTTTTGGTGCTTAATAAAAACAACACATTAAAAGACTATAAGGTGTTTAACGGAACAAGCCACTCGCACATGTCAATAAACAGCAACGAACTAACCGACTATTTAATAACCCACAAAGCAAATTTTATAGTGTTTGCCCATACTCACCCACATAGTTCAGCACAACCGTCATTGTCAGACATACACACATTTAGCAAACTAGAACCATTGATAAACGCTTTATCAATTTCGATAGTGGATAATATAGTAATAGGCGACACAAACTATTATTCACTAAAACACGCAACCATGTATGAAAAACAACCAAACGATAACTGGTAAATTGTTAATGCAATTAATGTTAGAGATATATATTAAAAATACAACATTTGCCTAAATTTTCTCAGAATTATTAAAAATATTTGGAATTAATAAAATTGCTAATTTATTTAATTAATTATGTTAAAAAAATACCCATGCATATTTGCATGAGTATTTTTTGATTTAAGAATGCAAGAATAACACGAATGAAGTGAGTGTTTTCTTTAAGAATGCAAGAACAACACGAATGAAATGAGTGTTTTCTTATTTAATTCTCATCTTTTTACGAACCAATGTGAACACAACTACGAATGCAACAAACAATATTGCCGCAACAATTATGATAATAATTGAAATAGTATTTAATGGTTCGGTTTTAACAATATAAGAACTAAAGAGCAACTGCCCGCTTAATGTAGTAACTTCAATATAATACTCTAAAGTCTTGTCTAATGTAAGTTCATAAGCGTCCTCTAAAAGTCCACTTTCATAAAGAGTTTGAGTAATATATAAATCTTCATTTCCACTGATTTTAATTATGCAATCGCCAGCCTCGGCAAGAAGGTTTTGGGTTGTAAATTTAATAGTAATATTATCATGGGTTGATGTTCCGCTTTGATGTGAAACAACAATAGGAACAACCGCTCTGTTGAGCCATACACTAAACTCAAATTTTTGTTCAAAATCGTTGTTTGTGTTAATGACAAATTTCCAAACGCCTTCGCCTGTTTTTGTATCGTTAATGTGAAGTGTTAAATCTTTTAAATATGAGTTATTGTGCAAAGTTCCGCTGTTTGCATTTGCAAGTTTAGCATTTACTGATTTTCCATTGAGCAAAATGTCTTCAATATAATATTCTCCAAACGAAGTATAACTGAACACGCTTCTGCTTTCGGTTGAACTTAAAACGGTAAAGTACATAGGTGGCTCATAAATGCTTTCTTCTGCTATTTTTGCAGAGAATGTGATTTTATATAATCCCGCCTCACTAAATGTCCAAATGTAATCATGGCTATTTTCAACTTTTAGAACTTCGCCGTTTAACTCTACATTGATTATAGGACGAGCATTTGCATCGTAATAACCAAGAGTGTAAGTTGGAACAGACACTGTTACTGGTTTGTCATAAATTGCATAGTTAATTGGTGTTTCGTCATTTATTTCAAAAATTACGCTACTTAAATATTTTATTGAGAAATATTCTGTGTCGCTGTAAGCCCCAAAGAAATGCGAGTTGCCTGCTGTGTCGGTAAACTTAAAGTAATAAACGCCAGAGGTTTTTAGAGTAACGGCAAACTTGTCGCCTGCATCTACAACTGTTGGGTGGAACTCGGTTCCGCCAATTTCACCATAATATATTTCTGCAGTAATTAAGTTTTCTGGAATCAAATAGTATTTGCTCCATGCAATCTTTCTGCCAATTTCGTAACCGTCTTTTGTTACCACAGGCGAAATTGTTGATGTAAACGCTGTTAAGTCAGACGAGTTACCTGTGCTGTCATATTCAACAAAATCGTTTTCTTTAAACAAAGAATAAACTTCAGGGAGTTGAGTAACCGCGAATCTAACAGAATAATATTCTGTTAAGTTTGTGTTTAAGTAATCGGTATGCACAACATATATTTTTGTGTATTCATCAACAATTTCAACAGGTTCGCTTTCGCCAATTAAATCAAGGCTATCGTTAACCAAAATTGTGTAATCAGAATTTACAATGTAGTGAATTTGTTCGGTTTTTGTAACCACATTTGCACCGCTTGTAAAGGTGTATGAATATTCTCTGCCTGTTGCGGTTACCTCGGTATAACTGCCGTCATCGTTGATTCTCATAACAGAATATTTATATGTTGAATCGTTGCGAATGGTAAATGAAAGTGTTTTTGAAATGCCTCTTAAATCGCCCAAGTAGTTAACAACAATTTTATAAACGCCGTTATCCTTTGCCAAATATTCTTCTGTTAGCACCAAAACTGTGCCGTCTGGAGTTATAAGATATAACTCATATGGGCAATCAAGCGCGGTTTGCTCATAGTTGATGTAAAGACTGTTTGTGTAAACGCCTTTGTTGCCAAGGATTGAGGTAACATTTTCGCCGTTTTCGCCAAGAAGAGATATTTTTGGAATTTTGTTATAAATTGTAAAATATTTTGTGTCGGTGTCAGAACCAAAGTCGTCGTTGAGGGCAAGTTTAACTGCAAAACTATAACTGTTGCCATAGCCACCATTTGAAGGGTTTAAGATTTCTTGCTTCATCTCTATTGCCATGAGTGAACCACTATAAAGTGTGCATTCAAAATACATGCTATACTCTTCGGCTGTGATTTCTTTAAAGTAAGCCTCGGCTGTTTGTGTTGCTGGAACATAAATCTCAACAAGGAGTGTTGTTCCAACCTTGGTTATGCGATAAACATCGCTTTTTCCACCACGGGTAAATGTGATTTCAACAGGTTTTGAATAAATTGTTGTATCAAAGCGATAGGTAATATTTTCGGCTGAGTAGTAAACATAAGAGCCATCTTCGTTATATGAAGTAATAATATCCCCATCACTTGTTATTGGGTTTGCTATTTCAATTTGACCATAAATGTGGATAACTTTATATTCTTCGCCAAAGTTGTCTGTAAATGTGTAAATGAAATAGTCGTTTTTGTTAATGTTTCTAGTAACCTCAAAACGCATATATGTTTGATTATTTCCGCCCTTGATATAGGTGATTTTATAATCTTGAGATTTATAATCGTTTTGTTGTGTTTTAAGGTATTCGCCTGTAATTGCATATGGTTTGTTAGCAACTCCGCTTATAACGCTTTGAACATTTAAGCCAAGTGCATAAATTATGTTTTCTTCGCTAGAGTTTTCGTCCGGAAGTCTAATAACAATACCCTCGGCGTTTTGGTTGCCATCGTATTGAGCAAGAGTGTAATATTCAAGAACTTTATTTAAAACATAGGCATTAACTCGAACGCTTCCAAATGCAGGAACGCAGTAGAAAATTATTTGTTGAGCATTGGCATTTGATGAAAGCGCGGTTATTTGTTCAAGCGAGTAGGCCGTGCTTGCGTCTTCGCTTACATAGCCTAATACATTATAATATTTTCCGTTTGAGTAAGGAGTTTTAACAAAAGTGTTGTCGCCAACTTTAATAACTTGATAATATCTTTCGCCCAAATATTCTCCGCCATTTAAAAGGTTTAAACTTTGCAAACTAAGTGCATATTTTGAGTAAAGATTAACACTGCCTGCAAGGTCTTTATAACTAACCTCTTTGCTGGTGTCGTCGGAGGCAGTTGTGAGCGAGGTATAAGTAAATGCCGTATTATCGCTGTTTTTAATGTCGGCTATATAAATTGTGTAAACCGTACGGTTGCCAGCATAGTCTTCTTCAATAAGTTCAACATATTTGCCAACGCTGTAAACTTCACTGCCAACTTTTGCAAAATCTGCAAAGGTGTATTTTGAAGTATATAAAACATTTGTGTTTGCGTCGTTGTAGTTGTCTAAGAAGATTTCACTTTCTTGTGTTACTCCGCTTAGAACATATTTTGTGTTAACTCCTGCGCTGTCAAACACTCTGTAATATGCTTTGTAATAGTCATAATTTGTTTGAGCAGGTGTTTTAATAAGCGAGGTAGTTAAATTTGTAAAGTCAAAGTCAGATACATCAATTACATAAGAGAAATGTTTAAATAGTCCGCTTTGTTTTGACATGTTATATTTGTTTGCATTGGTTTCTGGGCTATAATATTCACGCAAATTATTGAATGAAAGACCTGTTTGCTTAATTAAGTTATTAATGTTTGTAAGTGGAGCGTCTAAGTCGACAATTACGCTTGTTGTTTTAGAGAAATAATACTCATTGTTATAGTCAGTTTTATTACCATTAAACTGCAAGGTTATGCTAAGTTTTGTATTGCTTGAATATGAGTTGATTTCGCTTAAATTTAAGTCAACATAATATGAGTTGTTTCCAGTTGTAACTATTTTGCTTGGGTTGATTGTGCCTTCTGGGCCATTTTCAACTTTATATGAGATTGCATCTTGGTTAATGTGTGCTAAAAACTCACTTTCGGAGTCTTGCCATGCAATGCGAACTGTAGACTTGTTGGTGTAATAAACACCGTTTGAATCTTTGTTGAGTGAATTGTTTTGTGTGTCTAAAAGTTGATATTCTGGTGGGGCATATTTAATTTGGAAATCAAAATTAAATGTGTCGCCACTGTTTGAAGAAATTACAACTCTATAGTAACCCTCTTTGCTGAATGCCAAAAGTCCAGTGCCCTCGGCTGTGGTTAAAAAGTTGTTGTCTAAAACTTTGTTTAGGTTAAATGTTTCGGCTGGTTCTAGCAAAAGGTTTTCAGTAAGCCTATATTCAACCTTGGCTGTTAATTGATAGCCAGAGTAATAAGACATATTATAATATGCACTGTTGTTTGTTGTAACCGATTTATCATTTGCATGTTTCCAAGTAAGTGTGCCTTTGTCTGGCTCAAAACTATAGGTGTTTGTGTCAAACACTGCATAACCATATTTATATGCAGGAACATAAACGGTTACAGGGAGCAAGTTAGTAATAAGCACAGGTGAAGCCGTGTGAGAATTTTGTGTCATTTGGCTTGCAAAGTAAATGTCTTGGAAGAAGAGGGTTTTGCTGTTAATGCTTTGATAGTTGTTTAAAACTTGCAATTTAATTGCTTCGCCAGCAAAATATATTTTGTTGCCGTTTGAGTCAATGCTTGGTGCGCTGACAATGCCATTGCGGTCTACAATAAATGTTAAAACGCGAGTTTTTGGGTCGTTGCTATCTTCGGCACTTGAAGATGTGTAAGTTCTGGTTATAACATACTTGCCCGCTTTTGTGCGCATGCTTGTTTGGCTTGCCGAAACATTGTAACTTTCGGTGTTAAGTTGCCATGCATATGAACCAGCAGAATCGCCAAGCGAGGTGCCAACATTTGCGCCATCTTTTTCATAAATTGTTAAAGTTGTTGTTGCAGTATCGGCAAAAGTGTAAGTGCCTGTTGTAAGCGTGTTTCCAAAAACCTCTTGAGTGAATGACTTTTCGCTGAAATCATAATATTCCATTGTTATTTTTTCAACCGTTAAAGTTGCGGTTGGAGTTGTTGAGTAAAGGAATGTTAAAATTTCGTTGCTGTTTGCAAGTGTTTTTGCATTGGTTGGTTGATAATAGTTATATTTTGCTGTGCCAGATTTGTTTACGCTAAATTGTTGAAGATTATATAAATTTCCTTCTGCGTTAGTATATTGCAAGGTTAAGTTAGAGTTGTCGGTTGAGAAAGTAACTTGGTGTCTTGCGTTATAGTTTGATTTATAATATTCAAAAGAATGGTTAATGTTTGAATTTGAATTGCTAATTGCAAAGAACTCATATTGGTTTTCGTTTGGTGTTGTGCCGTTCATTGCTCTAAGAGTTATTGCAAAGTTGTTGTTTGCAGAAAGAGTGAGTGTTGCAACTGTGTCTGAATTAACAGTGTAATAAACCGTTGTGTCGGTGTTAACTTTTAAATATGTTTTGTCTTTATAAGTAACAAAATAGTTAGAATATTCGCTTGCGGAAAGAACTTTTGATGACAGCCAAGAATCAATTCCTGTGGTTGCCATTTTTTCAAATTGAATAAGTTTATATTTTCCAAAATATAATGAATAGTCGGTTGACACGGTTTTTGCGTCGGTTGCAAAACTCCAAACATCGGCTTGAGAAGTGATAATGCTTGTTTGTGTTTTGTCAATAAACACAACAACATATTTAACATTTACTCCATCAACCTCGTGAGAGAGTGCTGTTTGGTCGTAAATTTTAATAATATACATACCGCTGTCAGCAAGCACATTAGAAGATGACAACACACTCATGCCATAGGTGTTTGCGTATGATGCAACTGGGAGTTCGCCATTTGCGTAAGCGAATGTATGAGTTGAAGGAATGCCATATGTTGTGTATGGAGATGAGTAATAAGTTTTTAATGTATCAGATGTAAGTGATGAGGCAAAAGTGCTAGAAATTGAGGTTGGGAAATACTTATATTCAGCATATGTTTGTGCTTTGCCTTGGGCTTCTTTGTTATTCCAAGCAAGAGCCACTGCTCCGTTTGTTAAAAAGTTGTTTAAAATGTTCCCGCGAGAATACAAAGTGCTTGAAGTGTTAATTGCTGACGAAAGAGTTACATCTTGAATGCCTGTTTTGTCAATGGTGAAATATGTTATATATTTCTTTTGGTTGCTATTGCCATAAGAAAGTTCAACCATATATTTTGCACTTTCGCTAAATGTTGCCTCGTTTTCAACAACAACTTTTTCTGTAAAGTTGGTTGCGCTAACATTAAAGTTGGTTGATTTATAAACAGTTAAAGTAGATGGAGAATCAAATATTCCACTTTCGGCTTTTTTAACTTTAACATCTAAATATGTAAAATAATCGTTTGGAACTTGCGCGCCATCAACCATGTTGCCTGCACCATCACTAATTTGCTCAACAACTTCAACTTGAGGAGAGTCGTTGGTTATTTCAAACATAAAATATTGATATTGTGTGCCACCGTTATACCTATCATAAGTGTAAGCGAGTTGCACAAGATAAATGCCTGCGTTAGAAAGCGGTGAGCATGTGTAACTTTTGGTTATATAATGCTCTGCTGTTGCGGTTGAATATTCGCTTGTTGGAAGCGTGCTTAGTTTGTCGGCATTGGCAAAGTAGAACACTGCACTTTCTTGAGTATTTACTGTTGCGTTTGTATTGAAGTAAATTGGTGCTTGGTTGGTGCTAACAATGTTATACGCAGAGCCGTCGGCGGTTTTAAGGTTGTTTTTTATGTTGTTAAACACTGTTTCATCAATAGTGCCGTCAGATTTATAAATTGGATTGTCGGTTGCTGACTTTAAGTAAGAAACATCGGCTTGTTTTAATGCCTTTTTGCCTTCTGCAACATCTGTGTATGCGTTAACCTTGTATGCTTTTTGCTCGTCGCGGTTTTTGAACTCAACAAGAGTGTTGTTTGATGTGTAAAAGGCTTGATAGCCATACACATAAACCGTGTCGCCGGTATTTGGAAGCGTTGCCGTGTTAAAGTATTGGTCAAACGCCTCGTAGTTATAATAAGGATTTATTGTTTGATAAGAAATGTAATAAACGCCCAAATCGTTAAAAGTTATTATTGCGTAGTCTGAATTATTTGGGTCAAGTGTTATATCTACATAGTTTTGGGCTGAGGTTGAGCCTGTCTCGTCGGTGTTGGTTATGTTAAGAGTGCCATTATAAGTAATGTCAGTTGAGTAAGAAAGTTGTTGATAAACCTTGTTTATGCTTAAGTTAAAATATTTGTATTTATATTTAAAAGTAAACAAATTGGCTTCAGGCACATCAGAGTTTTTGCCGTTGTAGTTATAAAAATATGCCTCGTTATATTTTGCTGTTGCAAAAGTTTTTGTGCTAGTGCCTAAATAGTTTGCATGTTCCAAAACAAAAAAGTTGCAAGTAAACGACGTTGGGATTGCATCGTAATTGTCGTTTAAGTACCAATAAGAAAGTGTGATTGAGTATTTGCCGTAAACAAATTCGCCTTCGGCTGCAACGCTTGGGTTAATTGCCAGTTTAAAGAATTCGGTGTTATCAGGAAAATGAAAACCGTTTTCGATTAATGTTGTAGAAAGAGTTTTGCCGTTGATGCTAATTGTGTATGTAACTTCTTGGCTTATGCGATAGGTAACGCCATCGTCCATTAAAAGTTTGTTTTTGTCAAACTTTAAGATTATTGCCTGATTAGATTGCAAAAATATTGCGTCGCCATTAGCAAACGCGTCGGTTGACATGTCACTTGCATCTTCCGAATAACCCCAAACGCCAGTGCCAACACCGCCCTCGTCAGTTATTTCTTTATACTTTGTGGTATAAACAGAAAAATACGCAGGGAGTGAGGTTAATGTTTCTGCGCTGGTTGATGCTGTGTTATTAAACAAAAATACTCCCGAAATTAATGCGAGCAAAACGGGAATAATACAGCAAATATTTTTAATCGAAAATTTTTTCATAATTAACACCTTATTTTTTTTGTTGCAAATTTACAAACAAATCTACTTTTACCAAAAAATTTTAACACAAAAATTTATTTTTTTCAAATATATTATATATATTTGACAAATAATTACTCAAAATATTTGTTTTTAACTATTAAAAAATGATTTAAAAAAACAAAAAATAATTAAAAATATACCATTTTTCAATTTTTTAATAATTTTTTTTTAGTTTTAAAATTATTTTGAATTTTTAAATAAATAAAAAACACAACCTTGTTTTGGTTGTGTTTTTTTTAATTAAAAGTCAAAATCAAAAGGGTTAGAACTTATAACTTTTTTATTACGCGCGGTAATATCATAGCGAATAGAGTTCTCGTCAAAGTATTTTGCAGGAACATATTCGTCTTGCATTTTTTCTTTTGAGAACACAGGAACTCTAAACCACTGAGTCATTTTTGTTTTAATTGCTGGTTGACCATAAATTTTTACAATGTTTACATCATATGGCAACTGGCCAAGTTCATATGGTTCAATTAATGGACGAGTAACTGTTTGAGTGCTGGTTGTTCTTGACGCGTCAGCATCGCGCTTGTCTGAGCGGTTAACCGATGTGTTTTCAACCTGCAATGTAACATCGCCACACATTTTTGAAAACTCTTCTCTTGTCTTTTGGTCTTCAGTTCCAATAAATATTTGAATGTTACAGTTGCCCTTAATTGTGTCGGCGGTTTCTTTTGAATATTTGTTGTCTAACTGACTATAAGACTGAATAACAATTTGGAAGAAAATTCTTCTTGAACGAGAAACGGTAATCATGCTGTCAAATTTTTGAATTTTTGGCAAGTTTGCAAACTCGTCTAAAAGGAAATATACTGGGCGTTTTAATTTTATGCCCTCGGATTTTGAGGCGATTTCAATTAATTTTTTGTAAATTTGAGAAATACACATTGTTGCAATGCAGTGACGGCTTTCTTTTTCGTCTGGCACTTTAATAAACAAAACTGTTGGTTCGTTAACAAAATCGTCAAACGAAATGTCGCTTTGGCTTGTTGCATAGCACACGCCCATGTCTTGGAAGATTGCAATTTTTGGTTGCATAACGCCAAGGAAAGAGCGAGTTGTGTTTGGAGCATTGTTTACAACTGTTGTTGCAAGTGCTTTAACTTTTGAGAATGTGTCGCGCCCTTCAATATAGTCTTTTAATGTGCCCATCATGTTGTCTGGGTTAGAATCGCGGGTTGTACATATTTTTGCAACATTATAAAAGTTGAATTTTTCGCGAGTCATTCCAAGTTCAGGGTCAAGCGAGTCTTCAAGCATGGCAAGCATAATTGAATAAACAAAATCTTGTGCACCTTGTTCCCAAGAAGGGTCGTTTTTGTTTTCGATTGGAAGCACTGCAGAAGCGACTTCGCGAAGTTCGTTTTCTGCATCATTTATAAGCGTTTGAGAAAGTGACTGCAATTCAATTTTTAATTGGTCTTTATTAGGATAGGCAATACCGTTAAAGCCATACCACTCGGCGCCATAATCGCTTGCCACCACTTTATATTTTGTATCTTTTGGGTGCACGCCCTTAAACACCTTAACCTCTTTTTCTAGGTTGTGGGCGCGTTGGTATTGCACATAGGCATTGTCCATTGGGTTCCAGCGCGATGATGAGTATGGGTTACGCAAATCTAGCACAATTAAACGATAACCTTCTTTTTTTAACTGAATGGCGTGGTTGTTATAAAGTTCGCCTTTAGGGTCAGTAATAACCATGCAAGGTTTTTCGGCCGTGTGAGCATAGCACCTAATTGCAGGCTCAAGTGCAAAAGTTGTTTTACCTGAACCGGTTGTGCCCACAATTAATGCGTGCATTTCGGGGTACATGTTAACATGCAGTTGCCCGTTTTTGTATTGTGATGAAATAAAGGTGCCCGACTTTTTTAGTTTTGGCAAAGTATTGAATGTGTTTGGCATAAATTTTGGGTTGCGAGCAAGTTCATCTTCGTTAATAAACCTTGCGTTGTAGTGTTGTGACATTTTGTCGCCACCAGCGGTTGAACCCTCAAAACTGCTGCTTGCGCTTGTGTAATTACGGTTGTCAAGCATGGTAATAATGCCAAAAAATATGCCCACGCATGCACCAATGATTGCTGTAATTGATGTAAAGTGAAATGTAAACGCCTCGGTTTTGTTAATAAAAAACGAAATGGCAACGCCCACAACATAGCATATGGCGGTAAAGATTACTACTTTTTTTAATTTTTTCATACTCTCCCTCAAATTATAAAATGGTGTTTTTATTTTTTTTAAACAAAAACAATATAAATACAGTTAAAATTATTATAAATAATTAAATAGTTTGATGTCAAACAAAAATAGTTGAAAAAAATGTGGCGGTTTGATATACTCCCTTCTATGTAAACGAAAACATTTAGATATTATTATGCTAAATAGTTACTAAGCATTGGAGGAAAAATGTACAATTTTAAGGAAATTGAGAAAAAATGGCAAGACAAATGGTCAAACGATGAGCGTTTGAGAGCGGTTGACTTTCACCCAACAAAGCCAAAGTTTTATGTTTTATACGAGTTTTATAACATAAGTGGCAACTTGCACATGGGGCACTTAAAGGGCACTGTGCCTGCTGACGCGCTTGCGCGCTACAAACGCCTAAAAGGCTACAATGTGTTGTTCCCTATTGGTGGCGATTCTTTTGGTTTGCCTGCAGAAAATGCGGCAATTAAAACAGGCATTGATCCACACAAGTTTGTTGAAGATGGCTTTAAGCGCGTTTTAGAGCAATCTAAGCAAATTGGTCTTTCGTTTGACTGGACTCGCACATTTTGCACCAGCGATGAAGATTATTATAAGTGGACACAATGGATATTTTTGCAATTATTTAAAAACGGCAAGGCGTATAAAGAACAAGGCGTGGTAAACTTCTGCCCTAAATGCCAAACTGTTTTATCTAATGAAGACAGCCAAGGTGGAAAATGTGACCGTTGTGGAAGCGATGTTATTCAGGTTAACCGCAATGTATGGTTCTTAAAAATGAAAGAATACAGCGAAAAACTTTTGGGCAATGTTGAACGCATTAACATGGCAGAGCATTTAAAAGAGGCTCAACGCAACTGGATTGGCAAAAGTGAAGGCATTCAGTTAAAACTTGACCTTGTTGATGAGGCGGGCAACAAACTTGACCACATGGAAATTTATACAACATGTATTGAAACAGTTTATGGAATAACCTTTGTTGTGCTTGCTCCAGAAAATGCAAAATTAGACCAATTAAAACAAAACATTAAAAATTTCGACAAAATAACTGAATATCGTCAAAAAACCGCACTAAGAAGCGAGTTTGACCGCATGAGTCAGGTTAAAGACAAAACAGGTTGCAAGGTTGAGGGCATTTATGCAATTAACCCATTAACTGGCGACAAAGTTCCTTTGTATATTGCAGATTTTGTGCTAAATTCATATGGCACCGGAGCGGTTATGGCTGTGCCTTGTCATGACCAACGCGACTATGAGTTTGCAAAAGAGTTTAATATTCCTTTTGTTCAAGTAATCGACGGCGACTGCTCGAAATGTGCAGTTGAAAAAGCCGAATATTTAGAAAAAAATCAAAAAATGCTTAACTCTGCAGAGTTTACTGGCATGAATGTTTTGGACGCAAAAAAAGCAATAGCAAAAAAGGTTATTGAAAACGGTTTTGGAAAAACTCAAGTTAATTACAAAATGCAAGACTGGTCGTTTAACCGCCAACGCTACTGGGGTGAACCTTTCCCTATTGTGTTCTGCCCTAAATGCGGAATAGTGGCACTTGATGAAAAAGACTTGCCACTTGCGCTTCCAAAAACAAATGACTATCTTCCAAATGCAAACGGCGACTCGCCTATTTCTAAAATTGACAGTTTTGTTAATTGCAAATGTCCAAAATGTGGTGGCTCTGCTCGCAGAGAAACCGACACAATGCCAAACTGGGCGGGTTCTAGTTGGTATTGGCTTAGATATGTTGACCCACACAACCCAAATATGCTTGCCGACTACGAAAAACTTAAATATTGGGGAAGTGTTGATGTTTACACTGGTGGAACAGAACATATTACACGCCATGTGCTTTATGCTTTCTTTTGGCAAAATTTCTTATATGAAATTGGCGCGGTTCCAACGCGCGACCCATTTATTCGCAAAATGGGCAGTGGCTTAATTTTGGACGATGAAGGCAAAAAGATGAGCAAGAGTTCAAAAAATGGTGTGTCGCCTCTTGAAGTTATTGATAAGTATGGCTCAGATGTTGCGCGTATGCATGTTCACTTCTTGGCTGGATATGAGGATAACTGCCAATGGACATTTAAAGGCATCGAGGGCATTGTTAATTTCTTAGACAGGGTTTGGAAATTGCAAGACATTGTTAAGGGTGATGGCATTTCAAAAGAGCACGAGGTTGAACTTAATGTGTTAATTAAAAAAGTCTCAAGCGATTATGAAAATTTAAAACTTAACACGGCAATTTCTGCTTGCATGATATTTGTTAAAAAAATAAAAGAAGATGGGTTTATAACCCGCGAAGAACTTCGTCAATTCTTGCTTGTTTTAAATCCACTTGCTCCACATATAACAAGCGAAATGTATGAAAGGGTGTTTAATGCTGATTTGTTGGACGCAACTTTCCCAGAATATGACGAAGCAAAAACGGTTAAAAAAGAAATTAATTTGCCAGTTCAACTTAATGGCAAGATGAAAGGAACAATTTTAATTGACTCGACTCTTTCGCAAGAACAAATTGAAAATGCCTGCCGAGAGTTTGTTGGCATAACTGCCGAGCAGGTTAAAAAAGTTATTTATGTTCCAAACCGTATAATTAATTTTATAATTTAGTTTTATAATTAAAAAATCACATTAAAACAAGACTTACCAATTTCGTGTTTTAAATGTGGTTTTTTTAAAATATATTGACGAAAAATATAAAAGAATGTAATATTTTAGCGTAATTATATAAAAGGTAAAAATGTATGAAAATAATTTTAGCGTCTAAGTCTCCACGCAGAAAAGAACTTTTGTCGCTTATGGGGCTTGATTTTGATGTTATGCCAAGTACCACCGAAGAAGACATGCAACAAAAACTAAAAATAACAAAACTGGCCGAGGTGTTATCGGAGCAAAAGGCAAAGGATATTTTTGACAAAACAAGTGGCAACCGCGTTGTAATTGGTTCAGATTGTATGGTTTATGTTCACGGCAAACTTTATGGCAAACCAAAAAATGATGCTGAGGCTGTGGCAATGTTAAAAACTCTTTCAAACAGTTGGCATAGGGTGGTTACTGGGCTGTGTGTTTATGTTGAAAGAGATGGTAATGTAACAAAATATTGCACTCATGATGTAACAAAGGTTAAATTTGTTAAACTCTCTGACCAAATGATTGAAAATTATTTAAAAACTGGCGAGCACAAAGACAAGGCAGGAGCATATGCTGTTCAAGGGTATTCAGGCATGTTTATTAAAAAACTCAACGGCAACTACTCTACTGTGATTGGTCTGCCAACACATAAATTGTTTGAAATTATGCACAAAGAAAATTTAATTTAATATAAAATAACAAAGAATGCCAATCAAGTGAGTTGCTTGCATTATTAAAAAAGAAGAGCCTGTTAGCCTAACGCTTTTGAAACTAGTGCAATAATTAGAGAATTAGAATGAGATTCTAGTTCTCTTTTTCTTGGCTACTTTATGCCGTGAAAGGTACCCAGGCAAGAGAAGAAATGAAACACAATATCGAAAGGCAGAGAAACGAAAAAAGCAAAGCCGTAAATAAAAATATAGTTTCTCTGTCTTAACCAGCAAAAGAAAAACTCATTTCAGAGACTCGAACCTGAGTACACCATGGAATAAATTAGCCATTACATATAACAGCAAAAAGCGAAAGTGTGTTATGCTCTGCCAACACTTTCGCTTTTTGTCTGCTTTAATTTAGTTTATAGGCGTGTGCTTGTCGTGTTCGAGCGAAGCGACACCACTTGTATATGACAAGCACACGCCTAACTGCCATTATAATGTTTTTATTTATCACTTACCATATTTTTCTTAAATGCAATAATAGTCAATATTATGCTAGAAATCATAAACAGAATTATAGAAATCAAACCTAAACCAGCAACATTATTAAAAGAATAAGTAATTCCTAATGCATTTTTTGAATTTGTAATTATTCTACCAATGTAAACTGATGGGTAAAATGGTAAAAATCTGCAAAAAGTTTCAAAACCACCCATTGTTTCAATCGGCATCCAACAACCACCAAGTATTCCAGCTAAACTTATAAATACAGAACAAATACCTGGTGCTGATTTGTCATTAAAAATAGTTCCAAACAATATTCCTAAAAAGATATTTGTAATAAGTATTGGTAATTGAGCAATAATCAAAAGCAAAATATTTCCAATAGATACAAAACCAACATTTGCTATCAGAGAAATTATAAACCCAGTAATAACACAAACCAATGTTTGTAATAACCCGATAAATAAACCAACAAGGAAATATCCCAATATAAAATGATAAGATTTCATTGGAGAAGAATATAGCCTTTTTAAGAAAAATGTTTGTTTGTCTTTTGATACAATAATAGCAAGAGTTAACATGACAAAAGAATATGAAAATACAATAATTCCAGGAAGTAAAGATAACACTTCAAAAGTAGGAGTATGCCCATTTGAAAACTTGTTGATTATATAAAACAACAAAAACATTGCAATAGGAAACCCTAAACAAAAAATATATATGATTGGGTCTCTTAAAATTTCTTTTAAGTTTCTTTTATAAAAATTTACAACTTTATTCATTCTTTGCCTCCACTAACTTTATAAAAGCATCTTCAAAGTTTTGTGTGTTTGTTATTTGCTTTATTTCTTCAATAGTTCCCGTTTTAAGTAATTTACCATTTGATAATATTGCAACTCTATCACACAAATTTTCTATTTCTTCTAAATAGTGTGAAGTTAATATAATAGTAATATTTTTTTGTAGTTTCTTTATAATATTCCAAAGTTCACGCCT
>JAFUKB010000008.1 GCA_017467895.1 Clostridia bacterium | reverse complement strand
GCAACCAGTGAAAAACTCAGGCTTGTCCTGAGTTTTTTTTGCGACCTTTGGGTTATACAAAGTATAAAACAAAAAGGTCCGCAACCAGTAAAATGAGGCCGTAAGGCTTCATTTTTTGTTCTTTGTTTTTCATTTTATTGTTTAATTCTATCCCACTCATAATCTCTTCTTACTTATTCTATTTTAAAACAATTTATAACTAACCATAAATACATATAGAATCAATTATTTGGTCACTAAAGTATTGCATTTTGAAAAATGTATAATACTATTGATTTGTGTAGTCAAACAATCTTTTATCGGGCTTGACTATTTATTGTTTATAACATTACATGGTTTTAGTTGTCGTCGTGCATATATCCAAATACCTTTCGGTGCTTGAATCTGCACCCCTAATAATAACCCTATATCAAATGTTGATAAGTTATTTAAAGTTAATCACCAATTTGCATGTGATTAACTTTTTTGATGCAGAAATTAAAATAGGAGGAAAAATAAATGTTAGAATTAAGAAGTAAAAAATTAACAATTTGCAAATTAAAAGGAGTTTTGATATAATATGAATGTTTTTGAAAATGCCTTGGGCAATTGGATAGAAATAATAGATGATAAAAATGATATCACAATAGAAAATTATGGTTATGAAACTGGAGTAATAGGTGGAACCACAGAAAATCATTGTGTTAAATGTGTCGCAGTAAATAAATGTTGGTTTAAAAATGAAAAGAATAAAAAACCGGAAAGATTTGATAAAACAAATATAAATTTAGTCGACCTATTATTAAAAGGTTTAATGCCCGGCTTATACCACCCCAATTGTCACTGTAAAGAAAACCCAATTTATCCAACAATTGAAAATATTAAATTATTAGTACCAAAAGGCAAAATTGATTATTTATTTAATAATAAAGGCGACTGGATAAAGGCTTTTGGATATCATGAGAATGATAAAGAAAAATTTTTAGAAGTATTATTAACTAAAACCAGAGAGTCATATTTTTATGGAAATTATTACATTCAATCTTTAACTAATTATGGATGTAAAATTAATTTACAAATAGATATCCCCGGAATTAACGAAAAATCTGGTAAAGTTTATAAAATAGAAACTAACTATATGATTTTCCCTAAAGGAAAAATAAAAATGAACACTCCCATAGGAGGTTGGCAAAAATGAAATTATTAGATGATGTAAAACTTTTAAATGATAACTACAAAAACAAAGGGCTTACAAAAGGTATGATTGGAACAATTGTAGACGCAGATATAAGATGGAATTGTTTTTGTGTTAACTTTCAAGACCAAAGAATATATGATAAGAACTTTATAAATAACGAAGAATCCCTTTTAAAGTTAAAAAATGATATTTACACAGAAATAAAAATTGAAGATATGGAAGTTATAAAATCAAGTGATTGTACCGATGAATATTTAAAAGAAAATCTTCCACTGGCATATAAAGACTGTTGGTGCAAGGTTGAAAACGGCTATATAATGAATGCCGAGGGTAAAAAGAAAAATAAAATACCCTACGATTACAATTCTTAATATTTACCTACTGGAATCATTTATGAAATTAGTTTTTAAAAAAAAAGATTATAAAACATATAAAGATTTTTATATAACATGTTAAAAAAATTAAATGCAAAGCGCCCCAAAATGGCTTGCTTTGCATTTTTTTAAAGACTTAAATTATAATGTGTTGTTCTTGCATTTTTAAAGAACAATGTTCGTTAATTTTTAAATTTTGAAAAAATAACTAAAGGTTAAATAAGCGTTTGGTTATCTTTCTTGTCCGCTATTGCCTTTGTGTAATATTTGAGTGGCTTCTTTATATTTATTGTCTATCTCGCTTTGAATTTCTTTTGGAAAAGCAAATTTTGAAAATCTGTATGCAAAACTCTCTTTGGTTGCATAACATGCTTTTTTGCCAACCCATTCAACTGTTGTATACTCGTCTAATAATTTTTTTAATTGGATTAACTCTTTTTTGCTTGTGCCTTTTCTGTTTAAATAAAATTTAAGCAGAAAAGATAATTCATTAAATGCTCTATGGTCGGCACCAAACAACTGCTCAACAGGCAATGTTGTGTTTTCAAATGCTTCCATATAAATTTTTAAATCGTCTGCTAAAGTGTGTATAATGTTTTTTATTTTCCCTTTTAGAGTTTGTGGGGTCACTCTTTTTATCATAAAAATCTCCTTTTGTTAGGGCAAATGCATTGTTCTTTTTAAAAAGCAATTAATTGCTCTTGCATATTAGCCAAAAAATATAATCACTTAGATTTTAACCCACATATTCAGCAATGTCAACCCCATCTTTTGTTATTGCTTATGACAATAAACAAACAAAAACATTGTTGTATGTGGTTTTTATTGACAAAAAATGGCAAGAGTGATAACATTGAAAGTAATTGCGGGCTTTAAAGCCCTTGCATTTGTTTAAAGGAGAAAATTAAAATGGATTTGTTTGCAAAAACAGAAGGCGAACATAATTATACAATAGCCAAAGAAAAAGGAATTTACCCTTACTTTCATGAACTAAGAAGCGGTCAAGACACAGTTGTTGATATGGAAGGCATTAAAACTGTTATGATAGGTAGCAATAACTATCTTGGTCTTACCTCTCATCCAGAAGTTGTTAAGGCGGGAATTGAAGCGCTTGAAAAATATGGCTCAGGCAACAGCGGTTCTCGTTTCTTAAACGGAACTCTTGATATTCATGTTAAACTAGAACAAGAACTTGCAGAATTTTTACATAAAGAAGCATGCGTTACATTCTCAACAGGCTTCCAAAGCAATTTGGGCATAATTAGTGCCATTGCAGGCAGAAACGATGTTATTTTGTGCGACAAAGAAAACCATGCCAGCATTTATGACGGTTGCCGTTTGAGTTATGCAAAACTAATTCGCTATGAACACAGCGACATGGAAGATTTAGAGGCAAAACTTAAAGAAGTGCCAGCAGATAAAGGCATTTTAATTGTAACCGATGGTGTGTTTAGCATGAGCGGTGAAATTTGCAAATTGCCAGAAATTGTAAAGTTAGCAAAAAAATACGGTGCTAGAACCATGGTTGATGATGCACATGGCCTTGGCGTTTTGGGCGAGCACGGCAGAGGCACAGCCGAACACTTTGGCTTAGAAGATGAAGTTGACATTTACATGGGCACATTCTCTAAATCACTTGCTTCACTTGGTGGTTATATGGCGTCAACCAAAAAGGTTATTGAATATGTTAAACATACTTCACGCCCATATATCTTTAGCGCAAGCATTACTCCAGCAAGTGTTGCATGTGCAAGAAAATCACTTGAAATCTTAAAAAACAATCCTCAACGCGTTCAAGACCTACGCGACATTTCTGCATACATGAGAAATGGTTTAAAAAACCTTGGCGTAAATGTTATTGATTCAACAACTCCAATTATTCCAATCTTTGTTTATGAAGATGAAAAAGCATACATTGCATGCAAACTACTGCTCGAGCGTGGCGTTTATGTTAATCCAACCGTTTCTCCAGCAGTTCCTGCAGGTTATGCAATTTTAAGAACTTCTTACACAGCAACCCATACCAAAGAACAAATGGATTATGCAATGAAGCAAATTAAAGAAGTTTTAGACATTTTAGATGTGAAATAAGAAAACACTCATTGCATTCGTGTTATTCTTGCATTCTTAAAGAAAACACTCATTGCATTCGTGTTATTCCTGCATTCTTAAATCATAATTGAATTCACAAAAAAATACATTGAAACTAATCAATGTATTTTTTTATGTAAATTTATTTAGTGTTTTTTTTAAAGCAATTTTTTTTCTTAAAAAGCAAAAATGCTGTTTAAGTTATTCTTGCGTAATATCAATAATAACATCACCATCGTCGCCATAGCCATTTTTGTATTTGTGATATTCTTTTAAATAGTCATCAGATGACTTGAATTCATCTTCATTTTTATATGCCTCGTACTCTGACGAAGATTGTTCAAGTTGAGTTTGTGCATTTGCCAATTCTGCCTGTTTGCTTTTAAGCACAAAAGTTTGAACCAACCCAGTAGTTAAAAGTGCGATTGGAATTATTAAAAGTATTACAAGCATAAACTTAATCATTTTTGTTTGCTTTGCCATGTTTCATCCTTTTTGTTAACTTGCCAGCAAGTTTTGTTAAAAAAGTGTAACACACCAAATAAATTTTTGCAATGATTTTTCCTAGTGTAAATCTTTCCACCGAAAACGCAAGCAAAAAAATAACAACAGGAAACAACCTTAAAATTCCAAAATTTTGACTTAAATTTACAAAAAACAGCAAAAAACAACAAAAAACCGTACAAATTATGTCCAAAACGACACAGGCAGGCTTTTTGTTGGCAAATAAAAATTTAATAAAATTGCCAATGTCAAAAATTAGCCCACCGCAAAATCCACAAGCCAAAAAAATTAACAACAGGCTGTTTTGTGCCAGTGTTTCATACAGCATTTGTTTACTTAAATATCCTTTTAAACAAACCTTGTTTTTCTTTTTTTGTTTCAAATTTTAAACTTAAAATATTTCCAATTAAAACCAACTCGCCGGTTTCAACCGATAATTTTTCGGCTTTTAAATCACTTCCTTTAATGCACAAAATTTCCCCATTTATAGATACTCCCGCCTCGGTTTCGGTTATGCTAATAACATTTTGAACTCCAGTAATTTTTAATCTAGACTTATCTTCAAGCAAAATTGCACTGTGAATTGCTTCTGGCATGCTTTAATTCTCCTCATTTATTAATTTCTTTACTATTAAATTATTTTAAAATTTTTCGATTTATGTTAAAATATTTGCATGAGGTTTGAAAAATTCAAAAATTTAATGTTTCCAAGAGGTTTTTCATGCATATGTTGCTCGCATGAAATTTTTGAAGACGACAAACATATATGTGATGAATGTTACAATAACCTTGCATTTTTAAAAGGCAACCTTTGCAATCGCTGTTGTGAGCCCACAGGCCTTGATTTTCTCTGCAACCGCTGTTCTTCAAGAGAGTTATATTTTGAAAAAGTCGTATCGCCTTTTGAATTTGATGGCTTTGTTAAAAATGCAATTCATGGATTGAAATATAGTAACAAAACATTTTATGCTGAATTTTTAAGTGAATATATGGCAAAGGCGTATGTTGACCACAAATTGACTTGTGACATTGTAGTGCCTGTACCACTTTGCAGAAAACGCTTAAAACAAAGAGGCTATAACCAAGCCGAACTTTTGGCAAAAGGTTTCTGCAAAAAATTAAACTTGCCTCTTTTAGTTAATGTGCTTGTTAGAGTAAAGCAAACTCCAACTCAAGTTAGTTTAAACATTTCCGAGCGATTAAAAAATATGAAAGACGCATTTAGCGTGACAAGCAACGACCAAATTAAAGGCAAAACTGTTTTAGTTATTGACGATGTTTTTACAACGGGCGCGACCATTGCTGAATGTTCAAAAACTCTTTTACACGCTGGAGCCAAACGCGTTTATGCCGTAACTGCGGGCCATACAGTGCTTAAATTTAACTAAAATAGTTTGAAAAATTTTCAAACTGTAATATACTGCTTAATATATGATTCAAATAACAAAAAATTGGTATGAAATTTTAAGACCTGAGTTCGAAAAAGAGTATTTTAAAAAACTTCAGGCATGGCTAAATGACGAATATTCAAAATACAATATTTTTCCACCATATAATCAAATTTTTAACGCATTGAACAGAGTTAAATATAACGATGTAAAAGTGGTAATAATTGGTCAAGACCCATATCATGAAATTGGGCAGGCAATGGGCATGAGTTTTTCCGTGCCAGAGGGCATTGTTCTTCCTCCAAGCCTTAAAAATATATATAAAGAAATTGAGGACGAGTTTGGCATAACCTGCAACAAAAGTGGCGATTTAACGCGCTGGGCTGTTCAGGGAGTGTTGCTTCTTAATGCTGTTTTAACCGTGCGTGAAGGTCAGGCAAACTCACATAAAGGCAAGGGGTGGGAGAACATAACTGCCGAAATTATTAAAAAACTCAACGAACGAACTGACCCTGTAATTTTTTTGCTTTGGGGCAAAAATGCAAAGGAGTTTGAAAGTTTAATTACAAATAAAAATCATTTTGTACTTAAATCGGCACACCCCAGCCCTCTTTCGGCATATAACGGCTTTTTTGGAAATGGGCATTTTAAAAAGTGTAACGAGATTTTAATTTCGCTTAACAAGCGACCAATCATGTGGGAGTAAATAATATGAATATAGCAATAATTGGCAGTGGTGGCGACGGCGCAGGCATGAACGAATGCCTTTATAATCTTTGCAAAAATTTAAAGAGCCATAATGTTGTTTTGTTTAACTATGGCTATCAGGGCATAATTGACAATAATGTTGCTTCGCTTGACCTTAAAACACTTAAAAACGAGCGCAAAAACGGCGGAATAATTATCAAGAGTTCAAGAAGCAGTGAGTTTATGACGCCCAACGGCTTTAAAAAGTGCCTTAAAACGCTTGAACAGCATAAGATAGATGTTTTGGTTGTTATGGGTGGCAACGGTAGTTTGGCTGGTGCAAAAGAACTGCATAGTGCTGGCATTAATGTTGTGTTTATTCCAACAACAATAGATAACGACATTGAGGCAAGCGATTACTCTATTGGCTTTAATACCGCAATTAACAATGCGGTTGATTTTGTCCAAAAAGTTAACACCTCAATGAAAGCATTTGACCGCACTTGCATTTATGAGGTTATGGGCAGACATTGCCCTGACCTTGCAATGCAGGTTGCAAAACAGGTTAATGCCAGTTTTTGTTTTGTTTCAACTAGCAAAAAAACAGAACTTGTTAACGCATTAAAACAGGCATATAAAACTGACCTTGCCCCAATAATAATTTTGCAAGAAAACACAACCCCTGCCGACGAATTAAAAGAATATTTGCAACAAAAATTCCCAAAAAGAGACTTTAAAGTTGCCATTGTCGGCTATGTTCAACGCGGAGGAGTGGCAACAAGTTGCGAACTAAAAATGGCAAAAGGCTTTGCAAGTTGTGCTTCAAACGCAATAAAAAATAAACAATTTAACAAACTAATTAGATTTGACAGTGCAAAAAACGAATTTATTCCAATCAATATTTAAAAATTAATTCTTCTTTTTTAATATGTTTTAAGGAGAAAACATGTACGACATAATCATAATAGGTGCAGGCCCAGCAGGCTTAAGTGCGGGCATATATGCACTAAGAGCGAACAAAAAGGTGCTAATAATAGAAAAGTCGTTTATTGGCGGGCAAGTTGCTTTGCTTGGCGACATATTTAATTATCCTGCTTTTGAACAAATTGACGGATTTTCGCTTGCTCAAAAAATGAAACAACAGGCAACAAAACTCGGTGCAGAAATTGTTATGCAAGAGGTTAAAAGTGTAAATTTAACAGATAAAACAAAAATAGTAACAACTTACTCTCAAAGTTATGAGTCAAAAGCAGTAATTATTGCAACAGGCGCGTATTCTAAACCACTTAACCTTCCAAACGAAAAAGAATTCTTTGGCAAAGGTTTAAGTTATTGCGCCACCTGCGACGGCAACTTTTTTAAAGGCAAAGATGTTGCCATTGTTGGCTCTGGCACTAACGCATTAAACGACTGCTCATATTTGGCAAATTTGGCAAAAAACTTATATATAATTTTCACGCATGACGCTCCCAACTTTAATGCTCAAAATGTTCTAGCAAATGTAAAAATATTTGATAATACAAATGTAAAAAGCATAAACGGTCAGGGAGTTTTAAGTGAAATTTGCCTTGAGAGCAAAACAGACCACTCTGAAAAAACGCTAAAAGTTGACGGGCTGTTTGTTAACCTTGGCAAAAAGCCTTATACTCATATTTTTGATGGCGTTGCATTAAACGAGGCGGGGTATATTATAACCGACCAAAACATGCGAACCAACATTAAAAATGTGTATGCAGTTGGCGATGTTAGAAACACTCCACTAAAACAAATAGTAACTGCCTGCGCAGACGGCGCAGTTGCTGTAAGCACATTTATTGCAGAAAATTAAATGTGTTAAATAATTAAACAAAAGTTCAAAAATGAAAAAACACGGAGAGTAATCTATGAAAAAGAAATCACAAGTTGAAGAAAAACCAAAAACCTTATGGCATACGCTTTCTGCCGATGATTGTTTAGAAAAACTAAATTCAAATCAAAATGGCTTAAGCGGGGACGAGGCAACAAAAAGACAGAACGAGTTTGGAAAAAACACTCTGCCACAAAAAAAGCCAACTTCAATTATTGTTATGTTCTTAAAAGAACTTATTAATCCTATTGTAATAATTTTGCTTTTTGCAATGGCTTTTTCGTTTGTTGTTGGCGAACTTTTGGACGGCTTGGTTATTTTGGGCATTGTCATGATTGACGCAGTTATTGGCGCTGTGCAGTCCAAGCGTGCTGAGCGTATTGCTAGTTCACTTTCTGGAATGATTAAAGTCAAGGCAAAGGTGCTTAGAGATGGTGCAAAACAAGAAGTCGATTCAGTTGACCTTGTTCCGGGAGATATTGTTTTTTTAGAAAGTGGCGACAAAATAAGCGCAGATATGCGCATTTTAACTTGCTCTAACTTTACTGTTGATGAGGCTCTTTTAACTGGCGAAAGCATAAACGCCGTAAAAGACGAGAATAGCGTTGATGCTAAAGCAAGCCTTGGCGATAGGGCATGCATGGTGTTCTCGGGCAGTTCGGTTATAACAGGCAGAGCAACTTGCGTTGTTGCCGAAATTGGCAATGGCACACAAATTGGTAATATTGCCACAAACCTTAATGAAGTAAAAGACGAAAAATCTCCACTTACAATCAGAATCAACAAATTTTCAAAACAAATTAGCATTGGCATTGTTGCCATTGCTGTAATTATCTTTTTAATAATGCTTGTTCAGGGCAATCCGTTTAAAGATATTTTCCTTTGCGTTATTGCATTGGCTGTTTCTGCAATGCCTGAGGGGTTGCCATTGGCTGTTACAATGGCGCTAACCATTGCAAGTAACCGCATGAGCAAAAATAATGTTGTTGTTAAAAACCTTAATGCTGTAGAAAGTTTGGGTAGTTGCACGGTTATTGCAACCGATAAAACTGGCACATTAACGCTAAACGAACAAACTGCAAAAATTATTGTAACACCTGACCAAAAAGAGTTCGAAGTTACGGGCAGTGGATATAACGATAACGGCGAAGTTGTGTGTGAGGCAAGCGATAAAGAGAAGTTAAAATATCTTGCAAGCCTTGGCATGCTAAACACCGAAGCAGAATTTAAACGCGAGGGCGAAAAATTTAAATATTTTGGCGATTCAATAGACATCGCGTTTAAAGTTTTGGGCGCAAAAATGCAGGCAAGTTTAAATGATTTTAAAATCGTTTCCCGCATTCCTTATGAATCAGAAAATAAATATTCGGCAGTGTTCTTTGAGCAAAACGGCAAAAATTATGTAACAGTTAAGGGCAGTGTAGAAAAACTGTTGGAACTTAGCACACATATGCAAGATGGCAACAAAAAACAAAAACTGGATACACAAAAAATATTGGCACAAAACGAGAGTTTGGCAAAACGAGGCTACCGCATAATTGCTGTTGCTGTTGGCGAAATTAACTCAAAACAAAAATATGACGAAAACGACCTTGCTGGATTAACCCTGCTTGGCTTGGTTGGCTTTATTGACCCAGTCCGCCTTGAATCTAAATCCGCCATTGCCGATTGCCACCGCGCAGGCATAAAGGTTATTATGATAACCGGCGACCACCCATTAACCGCTTATTCGATTGCACAAGATATTAACATTGCCAAAGACTTTTCTTGCGTTGCAACCGGCAAAGAGGTTGAAGAAGCATTTTTAAAAGGCGAACAATATTTTGATGAATTTGTTAAAGGCAAAACCGTGTTCTCAAGGGTTACACCAACCGACAAACTTAACATTGTAAATTCACTAAAACGCATGGGCGAGTTTGTTGCCGTAACAGGCGATGGCGTTAATGATAGCCCTGCAATAAAATCGGCTCATATTGGAATTGCAATGGGCTCAGGTACAGATGTTTCAAAAGAAACAGCCGATATGATAATTATTGATGACAACTTTAACTCAATAGTTCAAGGCGTAAAAGAGGGTAGAAACGCCTATGCAAACATACGAAAAATAACATATTTCTTGCTTTCTTGCTCTATTGCTGAAGTGTTGTTCTTTGTGCTTGCCCTTGTTTGTGGCGCGGGCACACCACTGCTTGCAATTCAACTGCTGTGGCTTAATGTTGTAACCGATGGGTTTCAAGACCTTTCGCTCTCGCTGGAAAAGCCCGAAGACGGCATTATGGACGAAAAACCTCGCCCAACAACCGAGTCACTGTTTAGCAAATCAATGGTATCTCAATGCCTTGTAATAGGCGCAACCATAGGCTTAACCATTTTTGGAACATGGATGATTCTTTTAAATGTGTTTAATTTTGACCTTGTTGTTGCACGAAGCCTTGTTATGGCTCTTATGGTATTTATGCAAAACTTGCATGCATTTAATTGCCGAAGCGAACACCAATCAATCTTTAAACAAAAACTAAATAACTGGTTCTTTGTTGTGTCGGTTGTGGCATCAGTTGGCTTGCAAATATTATTCATGGAAGTTCCGCTTCTTAGTCAATTTTTGGATTTAACAACTGTTCCATATACAACACTTTTAATTCTTGTTGCAGTATCGTTTGTTGTTATTTTGGTTAGCGAAATATATAAAGCAATTTTAAGACGCAAGAGTAAAAAGTGTTGCGAATAATTGCATAAAGTGGTACAATGTTACATGAGAAATTTTTAAGAGGAAATGAATTATGCAAATTATATGTGACGGATTAGATTTAAGCGACGCAGTGCTTAAAGTTAGCAAAGCGGTTGCAAACAAAACAACAAACCCAATCTTAGAGGGCATTAAACTCGTTGCCGAAGAAGACACCTTAACTTTAAGCGCAACCGACACTGAACTTTCTATTGAAAAGAAAATTAAAGCCGAGGTTAAAGTTGAAGGCGAAACAGTTGTTCCGGGCAAGTTTTTTACCGAGTTTATGAAAAAACTCTCTAACGAAAAAATTGAACTTGAACTTAATGAAAAAAATCAATTAAAAATAAAATATATGGATAGCGAAAGTTTTATTCAATGCTTTGTTACTAATGAATATCCAAGTTTTAACATAGTTGATAGCAAAAACTTTTTTGAAATTACAAACTCAAATTTAAAAAACCTTATTAACAAAAGCATTTTCTCGGTAGCGGTAGACGATTCTCGCCCAATATTAAAAGGCACTTTGCTTGAGGTTAATTCAAAACAGGTTAAAGCAGTTGCTCTTGATGGCTATCGTCTTGCAATGGTTACTCAACCACTTAAAAACTCTAACATTAACGGTGGAGTAATTGTTCCTGCCCGCTCACTTGCAGAAATTGCCAAACTGCTAGATGATTCTGACGAAACAGTTACAATTTATGTAGACGCAAAATATATCATGGTTGACACAGGCGATACCAAAATTATCTCCCGCGTGCTAGAAGGTGAGTTCTTAAACTATAAACAAATTATTGCAACCGAGTTTACAACCGAAGCGGTAATAAACAAAGAGCAGTTAACCAACGCACTTGAGCGTGCATCACTTCTTTCAAAAGTTGGTCAAAATAACTTGGTTAAATTTGATATTAAAGAAAACACCTTAGTGTTAACCTCAAATTCAGAAATTGGCAATATTAAAGAAAATATAAACATTTCTTCAACAGGAAAAGATATCTTTATTGCATTCAACGCTCGCTATTTTATGGAAGCATTCCGCACAACAACTGATGAGTTTGTTAAAGTAAAATTCAATTCTCCATCAAACCCTTGCGTGGTTGTTCCTGCAAACGGTGCTGAAGAATATCTTTACTTAATCTTGCCTGTAAGAATTTTGTAAGCCTCAATACTGAGCAAAAAACCACCCGCTTAGCCGGTGGTTTTTTTAATAATGCATAATCAACAAATATATAAACAAAATATTTTTATGTACTTTAACTATCATGGCAAAATCAAAGAGTTATTAAAAACAGACACAGTTACAAAGATAGAAATAGTAGACAACCATAATGGCATAAAACCTGCCATGCTTTTGCACTTTAAAAATCACAAACCCATGCCCATACGCGAACATAAATGGGACGAATATATTAAATTGCTACTTGATGAATAAACCTAAAAAAGGGGCTGTAAAGAAATAATTTTTTTCTTTGCAGCCCTTTTTTATACTTTTTTTGCAAAAATTAAATCTTTTTGTTGCCTTCGCCTTTGCCATTTGCGCCAAGTGTGAGCATTGTAATTAAATATAAGAACAATACAATTATGCCCAAAACAAGTGCAATATAGAACCCAGCATAAGGAATTAAGCAAAGTGCACGAAGCAAAAGTGGAATAAACGACATAAAGATTGAAAAGAAAAGTTGCATTCCTCCAATGCCTTTGTCAGTTTTGCCTAAAGCCATAAACAAACCAAAAACAACAACCATAAAACAAATTATGCCAAGCGAAACCCAATATAAAATTGTTGTTGCTCTGTCCATTGCCCAAAATAAATTAAAAACAAAACTCATTCCAACCATAAAGCCAACATATAACATTAATGCCACAACAGTTAACAATGCATTTTTTGCTTTACTACTCATAATTTACCTCCTAAAATAGTTTATTAAATTCATTTTAAAACAAATTATATTAAAATATCAACTTTTTTTTAATAATTAAACATTAAACCTAAAAAGCATAATGTCTCCGTCTTGAACAACATAGTCTTTGCCCTCTATGCGCACCTTGCCATTTTCTTTGGCTTTAACATAAGAGCCTGCGTTCATAAGGTCATCAAATGATACAACTTCGGCTTTAATAAAACCTTTTTCAAAATCAGTATGAATTTTGCCTGCAGCCTGAGGCGCTTTTGTGCCTTTTTTAATTGTCCATGCACGCACTTCTGGCTCGCCAGCAGTTAAGTAACTCATAAGCCCCAGCAGACTATAACCAGCAACAACAAGTTTTTCAAGCCCACTTTCGGTTATGCCAAGTTCTTCTTTAAACATGTCACGCTCTTCGGGTTCAAGTTTGGTTAATTCTTCTTCAATTTTTGCACAAAGTGAAATAACCTCACTGCCTTCGCTGTTTGCATGTGCTTTTACTGCGTCAACATGCTTGTTGTCTGCCTTACCAATTTCGTTTTCGCCAATATTTGCACAATAAATAACTGGCTTGGTTGTTAGCAAAAAGAAATCTTTAACAATTTTTTGTTGCTCTTCGTCAAAACTTAAACTTCTTGCAGGCTTGCCTGCCTCTAAAACCGCCTTAATTTTTGTTAAAAGTTCAACCTCTAAAAGGGCAGACTTATCGCCAACTTTAATAAGTTTGTTGCCTTTTTCAAGCCTTTTAGAAACGCTTTCTAAATCAGCCAAAATAAGTTCAAGATTAATTACTTCAATATCTCTTAAAGGGTCAACACTGCCATTAACATTAATAATGTTGCTGTCTTCAAAGCACCTAACAACATGCACAATGGCATCAACCTCGCGAATATGGCTTAAAAACTTGTTGCCAAGCCCTTCGCCTTTGCTTGCACCAGCAACAAGCCCAGCAATATCCACAAACTCAATAACCGCAGGCGTAACCTTTTTAGTGTTATATAACTTTGCAAGGGCAGTTAAGCGGTCATCTTTAACAGCAACCACGCCAACATTTGGCTCAATGGTGCAAAAAGGGTAGTTTGCGCTCTCAGCCCCAGCCTCGGTAATTGCATTAAAAAGTGTGCTTTTGCCAACATTTGGTAGCCCCACAACGCCAATTTTCATAAATATCTTCCTTTTAAAATAATTATTTTTGCGCCACTTTTTTGTTAAATTAATTTAATCAAAGTTAACTTTATTGGCAACAAAAAGGTTTGCAATTTTGTTAACCTCTAGTAGTGCAAAGTAATACAAAAAACATATTAAAATTAAAAAGAAAAATTGTCAATCATTTTAGAATTTTGCTTAATTGTGGTATACTTAAATTAAGTTAAATTAGCAAATGTTTGTTTATCTTTTAAACACTTTGCAAACAAAAAAGGAGAATAAAAAATTATGAAAAAAGTAGTAAAATTCAAAAAACTTAATCCTGACGCAATCTTGCCAGACTACGCCCACGCAGGCGACGCCGGCATGGATTTATATAGCATTGAAGACACTCAAATAGAGCCATTAACATGGAAACTTGTTCACACAGGTCTTGCGTGTGAACTTCCAGCAGGCACAGAAGGGCAAGTGCGTTCAAAAAGCGGAATAGCATTAAAAAATGGCGTATTTGTGCTTAACAGCCCCGGCACAGTAGATGAAAACTATCGTGGCGAAATAGGCGTTGTGCTTTATAACCTTAACACAAAAGAACCTTTTGTTATTAAAAAGGGTCAAAAAATAGCGCAATATGTTATTGCTAATGTAGAATATGTTAACACGGTTTTAGTTGAAGAACTAGACTCAACCGACCGTGGCGAGGGCGGTTTTGGCTCAACAGGCCTTGGGCAAAACAAAAAATAGAATAATATTTACAAAAACAACAGTCATGAACTGCAGATTCATAATTGTTGTTTTTTTAACGAATGTTTTCTAGTTTATAAAAAAATTTTCCATGCCATAGAGTCCTGCGCTTAAATCTTTAACAAATTTGCAAATTTTTAATGCACCAATGGCAAATAACTCTCTGCTTTCGGCAATATGTGTAATGCAAATTTCCTCAAAATCATCAAACAACAAAATTTGATGCTCGCCAACACATGTCCCCGCTCGCAAACTTAAACATTCGCAGGTTAAGTTATTCGTGTTTAGTGTATTTGAAAAAGCAAGTGCTGTTCCGCTTGGCGAGTCTTTTTTGTTTTTGTGATGCTTGTCAATAATGGCAATTTTGTAACCATTTAAAAACTTTGAGTATTTTTTTAATATTTCATTTATTAAAGCAATTCCAAAACTTGTGTTTGCTGTTTTAAATATGGCTATATTTTTGCTTGCAAGTTTAATTTTTTGTTCTTGCTTTCTTGAATGTCCAGTGCAACAAATAACCAATTTTTTGTTATGCTTTAAACAAAAATTTAACTCATCATCTAAAATTTCTGGCATGGCAAAGTCTAACACCATGTCGGCATTTTTTATAATTTTTGGTGGAATTTGCTCTAATTTTGTATATTTTTGATTTTGTTTGTCAACTTTTGCAATAATTTGCAAATTATTTTCTTTTGCCACCTTGCAAACCATTTGCCCCATTTTTCCATTTGCACCAACTAAAATAAGTTTCATAAATACTCCTTTGAATTTTCTAGCAATGCTTTTAACGGAATATCTAAAATGCTGTAAGCGCCATATTTTTGCTCGTTAATAAATCTTTTTAAAGCAATCGCATATGCAAGCATAATTTGTGCAGTAAAGTGCGGGTTGCTTTTTGTTTTTATTTTAAAATTTATAGCGTCGCCCTCGCAAAAAACCTCGCCTGCATGAGCCATTTGTTTGTGCTTTTGCATCTGTTTTGAATTTATAAAGTTTACTTTTGTTTTGTAGCCAGCAAAATAGTTTGGCATGGTTACAATCTGCTCTTTTATTTGACTATAATATTTTTTATCAGCGCAAACATAACATTGTCTAAAATGCAAATCTTTTGTGCTTGGGTTGGCACTTAAGTTTGATTTTTTTATTCTTTTTATAAGCGTCTTATTTGGCAAGGTATATTGCACGGCATCAGAAACCCACTTTAAACACTTTATGGCTTCGGTGTGTCCTTGGCTTACGCCTTTTCCCCATGCTGTATAAGTTTTTAAGCCCAGAGCGTTAAATAATACTCTCATTAAACTAAACAGCCCCGGATCCCAGCCAAAAGAGCAAAACGCCACCTTGTTGTTTGCAAGCGCTAGTTCGTTGCAACTTGTAATATGCTCATCAATTTTGGCATGTGTATCAAAGGCGTCTATGCAGTTAAAATTTTTTAAGCACTCTCTTGCCTGTGGCATAAGGTCAGAAGAACTGCCGCCACACAAAAACATAATGTCTATTTTTTCTTTATAACTTGGTGCATTGCCAACAAAGTCGGTTCTATTATTATGTTTAGATTTAATCATGCGCCTGCTAAATATGCAAACAAGTTCAAATCGCTCATCGTTAATTATAAGTTCTTCAACTGCCTTTCCCAAATTTCCATAACCAAAAATACCCACACGAATTTTGTTCATGTGAGTATTTATGAATCTTATAAAGTTTATGTTAATTTTTTTTGTTTTTCTTTTTTAACTTTCTTTCCTGTTTTCTGGCCTTTATTTCAAGTTTTTCTTGTTTAGTCTTCTTATGAAAAATCTTACTAAAATCCGCTGTTTCTAAATCAAAAGTTTGGTGCTCTTCACGAATTTTTTCAACTCTTTCAGGCAGTGGTTCAGTATTATATGGCATAACAACTTCGTCAACTCTATTTCTAACCTCAAGTTGATTATAAGGAACAGAAACATTATTACGCTTAAATTCGTTATATACATTTTCAATTACATAATAATATACACTCCAGTAATCACTTGCATCGCACCAACAATTAGCAAAAAAATCTATTGAACTTGCACCAAGAGTTTTTAAACGGCAAAATGGTGCAGGATCTAAATCTACATTGCCATTGCTTTGCATTACCTCTAAAACAATTTTTTTAACCAATTCAACATCAGTTTCATATGCAACAGAAAAGGTAAAGTCAACCCTGCGTTTTGGATTTGCGCCGGCATTCACAACCGAACTGTTAACAATGGTGCTGTTTGGTAAAGTAATTTTTTTATTATCTGTTGTCATTAAGGTAGTAAACAAAAAATTTATGTCAGTGATACACCCTTCGTGCCCGTCAACAATAATATAGTCACCCTTTTTAAACATTTTTGTGCTAACAATAATAATGCCATTTGCCAAGTTAGCAATGTTGTTTTGAAGTGCCATGCCAACAGCCAAAACCAAAGCACTTAGAGCGGTTATAATTCCTGTTATTTCTACTCCAACAGTACTCAATAATACAAGTACATATAACAAATATAAACACAATTTTATTGCTGTCATTAAAAATTGTTGACCAATTTTCTCCATTTTGGTTTTGTTAAGAATTTTTCTACAAATATTTAACAAGATTTTAACTAAAATAAAACCAATTACCAAAATTGCGAAAAACTTAACAATGTTCCAGCCATTTGAAACAAAGAAGTCTTTAATTGTTTCCCAGATTTTATTCCAATCCATAAATTTCCTCCAACGGCATATTTCCTGTTAGATTTTAGCAATAAAATTTACATTTTTCAACAAAATTAAACAAATATTTTTTTTAATTACAATAAAATTGCCTTAATATCTTCAATCGCTTTTGGTTGGTTAAATCTGCCATTTCCAACAGGGTAGTAAACTGCGTAACAGTCAAAAGTTTTGCCACAATAAGTGTAGTTAAAACTTTTTTGGCGCACAGTTGAAACAGATATATTTTGCTCAAGCATAATAGACGCAACTTGATTACCAAATAAAATTATTTTTTGAGGGTTAACTTTTAAAAGTTCTTGTTTCAAAAGTTCTTTATACTGCAAAAAAATTTCGTCGGGAAGACTCCTAGCATCTTCTTGCGTGCACTTTGCAAGATTTGTTATCCAAACCCCATGTTGTTTCACATTTTCATAAACTTTTTCGCAAAATTCATATGTCCAATCGTTTGGTTTTTTTAGTTTAATCTCACTTAAAATATCTTCTCCAAATAATTCGCATTTTGCCAAAAAATCCCACACTTGTTTAGTGCCTAGCCATTGAGCCCTTATGCCTTTCCAATTTTTGCTTGTGGCAATGTTTCTTTTGGTTGGATTCATAAAAACAAGTGCAACTTTGGCATTTTTTTCACAACCATAACCATAAACCGAATTTAATTCGCTTGAACCATACACACTTTGCAACCTGTCATACTGCCTGTTAATTTTTTCCATGGGAATATTATAACATAAACTTTTAATAATAGAGAAGCGCTTTTAAACAATAATATAATACATGGTTACTTTGTTGTTCAATAAAACTTAAACCTTAACAAACATCTTTAACTCGGGTGAAAATTTCAACTTGTTCGTAACTCAAATTCTAAAAGTAAAAATTTTATTCTCCAAAAAAATATGAATATTTTTATATGTAAAACAAAAAGAATTTTATTCCAAGTTGCAATTTTTAAATAACTGTGCTAAACTCAAAGATATTATATGTTCTCATAGTTAAACGGATATATCGCCCAAGGCGATGGCGTTCGCACTTCGTGCTCGGCAAAACAATCTTGTTCTATCCGTTTAAAAAACTTAAACAATAATATGTTCTCATAGTTAAACGGATATAACAAGCCCCTCCTAAGGTTTTGGTAAACCCGACCCAATTAACCCCCAAACCCCTTGATTTACAAGGGATTTAGAGTTATAATGTTCTTACATTTTTGTAAAAAACCATACTTTCGCCATATTCAAGCCCATATTTTACAATTTTAATCCAATTTTTATATGTTCTCATAGGTAAAGGGATATACCCCCGACCTCCTAAGTCGGTATTGCAGGTTCGAGTCCTGCTGGGAACACCATTAGTTAAATTTTATCTTAAGTTGCTAGCATTAGTTTTTAGTAACACTCCAACTATTAAAGATTTAGTTTTTGAAATTCTAGATTTTGGTTGTGAGGTGCTTATGGAAAATTATATTAGAGATATTGCAGGCTGGTGTCATTTAGTGTGCGGAGTGCAACTGAATATTCTAATTAGCAATGATAAGGTTTAACAGGCACGCTAATGTGTGGTTCGATTCCACAGCACTCTTCCATTTGCCGTATTGACGGCTAAACATTATCAATGGTAGGTTTTTGAGACCTACCATTTTTTTGTTCTATTAAGTTGATTTATATATATGCTTTCTTTGAAAATATCTTTTCTAACACTTCTTTTGAATTATCAATATCTTTTGCATAATGAGTATATATCTTTAATGTAATGTCAGTTGTTGCGTGTCCTGCCATTTTAGATACCACATTAACAGGTATTCCGTTGCTAATGAGTTTAGTAATCCAAGAGTGTCGTATTTTATGACATGAAACTTCTTTGCAGTTAGCTTCGTGTAAATATCTTTTTAATACATTGTTTAAGTGGTGGGGAAACATGGGGTCTCCCTTTTCATTACAAAAGATTGCTCCACTTTTACTAAAAGATTTATCTCCCTTTTTAAGAGTTTCATATTTTTCTTTAAATGCTAATAGTTTATCTAATAATTCATCACAAATATATAAATCTCTACGAGAGTATTTTGTTTTTAAATCTTTTCTAACTATACCGAAGCCATTTACATAAAGCCTGTTTCTTCTTATACTTATGATTCGATTTTCTAAATCTATATCTTGCCACTCTAAGCCACAAACTTCACAAGTTCTAATTCCTAACATAGTCATAAGGTAAATAGGTATTGTATCAAATATATCGTGCGTTTCTAAAATACCTAATAAAGAGTCATATTCTTCATTAGTTAGCACTTGTATATCTCTTGATTTTTCGCCACCGATTACACCTTTTAAATAAGCACTTGAAGCATAGTTTGTGTGCACCAATTCGATTGAAATTGCATAGTTGAAAATAGTACTTAATATTCTTTTATATTTCATCATACTTTCTTTTCTATAATGTTTAGACACTGTTATTTTGTCAAAATAATCGTTCAACTCCAAATTGAACTTTTTACAAAGTATCTTCGCGCTATCTAAATTGATAAGATTTCCAAGCCTAGCATAATAAAGTGTAGGTCTTGAAATATCTCCTTCGTTTCCTGCTTTTCTAATTCCGTATTGTTTAGCAATGTTATCAAATTCTTCCATTTTATTTGCTTTTAGTTTCGCCTTTGAAGTCTTATACTGAAACTCATTAAGATAAATGAAAAATTGTTGAATATTGTATGCTTTTAAATCTACAAATTTTTTATTTCCAAAAAAATCATTTAATTTACTTATGCACTCAACAGCCCTGCAATAATAACTTTCAGACATATTATGTTTTCTTGTTTTAAGCCAAATGTCTGCAACCTGTTTAAATGTTGCTTGTGAAAGTTCGTGAAAATTACCATTCCTAATTTCTCTTTCCCAACTTTCACCGAAAGAGTGTAAGGCTTTTTCTAATCTTTTACCTGTTAAATTATCTGGATTGTCCCAAGTTGTAGATTTGAATCTAGTCTTTCCAAAATTATCTTTAATTTTAATTTGAATACCATAGGAGATTATATCTCCTAATTTATTTTTCCTTGCATAATATGTAGCCATTTTAATTCTCCTTAAATGGGTCTCGTTCAGTAGGATAATAACAATCATTATCTTCATCATATTCCATATAGTTTTCTTGAAATTTATCTGCCGTTATTTCGGCTCCATAAGCCATAAAACATACAGGCTTGCAATAATCTCCTAGTTCGACATAAGTTTTTAATCTTAATCTGTCATAAGAGAGTTGTAAATTCTCAAATGGAACATAATAATTGCACCAGCCTTCCATGAATCTTATAAATTTTTTGACTTGATTTCTAAAATATTTTATCTGAGCGTCTCCTTTATACCTATATGCATAAAACAAATCTTTTTCAGCTATAAAATAACATTGAAAAATAGAATCATAAAATTGAGCAACAATTCGATATATAGGTTTTATTCTCCAATCCGGCATTAATTCATGATAGTAACATTTAACAAGTTTCTCTTCGTTCATATATTTTTACTCCTTTTCATAATCAAGTTCTAAATAATCTAATAACGAACTCATTTTAATTAAAAATTTTGATTTTACATTTATCGTTTTTATCATTTGTTGTTGACATAAACAACGTATCATATATTTTGTTATCGCAGACTCTGGGTCTTTTGAAATCAAATATTCATACGCTTCCGATATAGTTCTATAACCAATCATAAATCCTCCAACATAATTAAGTTTACTTATTTTTTCTTCTCACCCAAGCGAATGAGAAAATTTACCCAAATTCGGTAACAATATTCTAAAAAAAATTAGGCGTCTCACATTTTTATGACTATTAACTATTTTCTTTTTTTCAACTAATAATTACTTGTTTGACTTTCATTGTCATTCATTATCAGCACTTATTTAAATTCAGTCTGTTTATGTTCTATTGCCTTTATTTAAAGCCTACGCTCGGTATTCTTTTATACTTATTTCATAAAAGATTTTTAGACCTACCATTATACTATTACTGATACAAAATCAAAAAGTCGTCTTTTATTTTCAAAAAATAAAAAAGCCAGCTAACAATTAGCTGACTTTTTTAATTTTACGTTTGAAACTGCGATTTATATTTTGTTCGGGCATTTTATAACGAAAAGTATTTTTGCGTGTTTCAGCCCTAATTGAGAGTGCGAGAGATATAACCGAACTATATCTTTGCATTTTCAAATATGTATTTATATGTTTCCACTTCCACAAATATAAAACTACAACCTACAAGATTGATTTCTTGTGTTGGGTCTAAACTTGTTTTATACTCGTTCCATTCTTTATTGATTGTTTCTTTGATTTTATTTATTTTATCAGCAAATCTTTCTTCTGCCCATCTAATATCAAATTCATTATCAATTCTCGGATTGTTTTCAAGACCTATGCTTTCTAATATATCGCTATAACGACCGACAATTATTGAATCTGAAATAAAATCTTTGATTTTTTCCTTATCATCTTCTTTAATTATTTTTGTATAGTTTATTACAATATGATTTTTTATTTCGCCGTCTTTAATTCCCATAAAGCATAAATGCTTTTGATTGCCTTTACTTTCTTGCGATTGTGTAAAGATAACATATTTATCAAACCATTGTGCCTGTTTACATTTACTATCTTGTCTTG
>JAFUKB010000001.1 GCA_017467895.1 Clostridia bacterium | reverse complement strand
CTCCAACTTTCTAAATATTTTTCAACACTGTCTGGCTTTTTGTTGCCACCAATCCAAATGTAGTGTAATTTTTTAGGTATTTTTTCTTGTTTGGCAAAATAATGTTCAATAATGTCAGCAATGCGTGGGCATGCAAAGCCATCACCATATGGGTTAGATGCTTTGCTCATTTTGTTGTACTCTTCTTCACTTTCTAGCAACTTTTTAAATTCGTTGTAAATTGTTTGTTCGTTTGTACCCACAAGTTTTAATGTTCCGGCTTTAATGCCTTCTGGACGCTCAGTTGTGTCACGCATAACAAGCACTGGTTTGCCAAGCCCCGGTGCTTCTTCTTGAATTCCGCCACTGTCGGTAAGCACAAGGTGCGCCTTAGCCAAAAAGTTGTGAAAATCTAATACATCAAGAGGCTCAATTAATCTAATTCTTTCTTCATTTCCAAGTTCTTCGTTTGCAATTTGGCGAACAACTGGATTCATGTGAATAGGGTAAATAACTTTAACATCTTTAAATTCTTCAACAATACGCCTAATTGCCCTAAACATGTTACGCATTGGCTCGCCCAAATTTTCTCTGCGATGAGCAGTTAAAAGAATCAGTTTAGACGACCCCCCCCCGACCCATTTCAGGTGCTCGTTTTCATAGTCTGCCCTAACAGTTGTTTTTAATGCGTCAATGGCAGTGTTGCCTGTTACAAAAATTGTTTTTGGGTCTTTCTTTTCATCTAATAACTGTTGTTTTGCAAGTTGTGTTGGAGCAAAATTAAGAGCCGAAACAATGCTTATACCCTGCCTGTTAAACTCTTCAGGAAATGGCGAATCTAAGTTATATGTTCTAAGCCCTGCCTCAACATGCCCCACTTTAATTTGCAAATAAAAGCATGCAAGTGCAGTTACAAATGCGGTTGAAGTATCACCATGTACCAAAACAAGGTCAGGCTTTTCCTTTTCTAAAACGGCTTTAATTCTGTCCAAAATGTTAATGGTTACATCAAACAAAGTTTGCTTTTCTTTCATTATATCCAAATTGTAGTCTGGTTCAACACCAAAAACCTTTAAAACAGGCGTAAGCATTTCACGGTGTTGCCCCGAAACGCAAACTTTTGTAATAATGTCTTTTCTTGTTTTTAACTCATTAACAAGAGGACACATTTTTATTGCTTCTGGCCTTGTGCCAAAAACCAACATAACTTTTTTCATAAGTACTCCCAATATTTTTATTTAAATCTATTACAGCAATGTTATAAAACCAAACTTATTGTAACATACTTTTCTCATAAAAACTACTCTTTTTAAAAAAAACACCATAAGTACTAAACTTAAAGTGCTTTTTGTATATTATTTAAACTTAGATTGCTTTTTTAGCAGTTTCAACCAAAGTTGCAAAGCCTGTTGCATCATTAACAGCCATGTCTGCTAAGATTTTTCTATTTAAGCCAATGTTTGCTTGTTTTAAACCAAACATAAATTTGCTATAAGAAATGTCATTCATATGGCAAGCAGCGTTAATTCTTTGAATCCACAAAGAACGGAAGTTGCGTTTTTTCAAACGACGGCCAATGTATGCATACATACCACTCTTCATAACTGCTTCGCGAGCAACTCTATAAAGTTTTGATTTAGCGCCTCTGTAACCTTTGGCTTGTTTTAATATTGCTCTTCTTTTTTTAAGAGCATTAACAGATCTCTTAATTCTCATTCTAAAATTCTCCTTCTAACTTATGCGTTAATCATTCTTTTAATGTTTTTTGCTTGAGTTTTAGCAAGAACTCTGCCTCTTCTTAATTTTCTTTTTCTTGCTTGACTCTTTTCTGTCATGAAGTGACCTCTGTCAGTTCCGTTAATAATAACTTTGCCTGATTTTGTAACTTTAAATCTTTTTTTAGCACCGCTATGTGATTTTTGTTTTGGCATATAATTTCTCCTTTAATAATTAATTACTTTGCTTTTTTGGGTGACACAATAACAATAATGTTGCGTCCAACAATTTCTGGCTCTTTGTCAGCCGTGCCTTTTTCGGCAACCATAGCGCAGTAGTTTTTAACCACCTCAACCGCCTTAGAAGCATAGGCCTGTTGACGACCACTCATTCTTAAAACAACCTTTAACTTGTTGCCGTCAGACAAAAAGTCAAAACCGCGTTTTGCTTTAATTTCAAGGTCGCGCTTGTCAATAGTCATAGAAAGTTGAACTTCTTTAATTTCGGTAACTTTTTGATTCTTTTTTAATTCTTTTTCTTTTTTAATGGCGTCAAATTTATATTTGCCATAGTCAAAAATTTTGCAAACAGCAATTCCGTTTGATGCCGACATCATAACAAGGTCAAGCCCGTCACGCTCAGCAATTTCAAGCGCCTGTGCTTTTGGCATAACGCCAAGTTGTTCGCCATTTGCTCCAATTAAACGAACCTCGTTTGCCGAAATTTGTTTGTTTGTTAAAAGTTCTTTAAAAATAACCGTATCCTCCCTTAATTGATACCATAACTCCCGCAACATAAAAAAAGAATGAGCGGAAATACGCAAAAGCACCCACTCATTCCTTCAAAAAAAAATGAAAAAGAACAAAACTCCGCAGCCAAAATGTATTTCGACTGGTGAGAAGTGGCTAACTTCTACTCGATAACAAAAGCATTATAGCAAACGCTATCATCATTGTCAACAGTTTTTTTTATTTTGGTGCATAATTAATGTGTTTTATTTAAAAATAATTTGTTTGTTTATTTTTTATTACTTTTTTAAAAGAATATTATCAACATTTAAAAAATTAATTCGTTTGTCAAAAATTTGCTTAAGCAGTCTTACCAAATTGCTGTTAAAACTATCTCCACAATAAATGTTAACATACTTTGGCGCAAAAGCAATTAAATTAGAGATTATTGTGCTATCAATGTCTTTGTCGTTTATGCTGTTTTCTTTTAATAGATTAAAATTAACATCATAAAAGCAAATTTTTTCTTCTTTTTGCACTAAATTAACTGTTTCGTTTTTTAACTCTAAATTATCTACCAAAAATCTTAACAGTTCTACCAAGGTTTCATTAGAAGATAAATATGCCTTGTTGTCGTTTGCAATTTTAACTAACTCCTTCCATTTTTCTCTAAGAGCCGAAAGTTTAAAAAAATAAAAAGCCTCAATATCTAAACTGTGATTTAATTCTAAAAATTTTTGAACTATGTATTTGTCTGTTTCTTTGTCAAAACTAACTAATGCCTGCATAAAAGCATTCTTGCTTATTTCGTCAAGATTTGGCAAAATTAAATTTTCTTCTAAATACTTCAACTTAAAATCTTCGCAAATAATTTCACTAATTAAATTTGCTAAAAAGTGCTTAAATCTATTTTCGTCGCATTTTTCAGCCGAAACTAAAACTGATATATTTCCACATCGTTCATAAGTGGTTACAAGCCCATTATATACTTTGCAAAAATCTTTTAGCGCCAAATAAATTTTTTTAGACGCAAGTATGTTTTTATCGGATAAATTGACGCAAAATTCCCACATAAAATCTCCTGACCTTAAGTATTTTATGCAACATTAATTTTTTTATGTAGTAGGAAATGTCGACAAGCGTCAAAGTTATTTGTCAGAATTTCCGCCCATACTAAAAGACATCGCTTTTGTGTCAACAAAAGGTTGTTTGCATTTATGCAAGTGCAGAACTTCAACTTGATTGAAGTTCTAATGTTATTTTATTAAAAACAAAATTAATTTGTTTAGTTAAAAGAAAGAACAAATAAGTTGACATTTTTTGCAAAAAATTATTTAATCTAATATAAGAGGTTTTTATGAAAAATAAAATTTTGCTAAGTATTTTAGCATTTGTTCTTGCATTCTCGTGTTTTGCATTTACTGGGTGCGGAAAAACTCCAAATCAATATTCAATAACATTAATGGCATCGCATTATAACTTGGGCTCGGTTGAAGGCGTTCCAAGCGGAAGAGCAACCTATTTTGAGGGAGATAAAGTAACAATTAAAGCAACTCCCGCAACTTCTAACGCAACTAATAATAATCCAGAATTTATATGCTGGCTTTTAAATAATAAGGTTGTATCAACCCTTGCTGAATATGAGTTTGAAGTTTCTGCCGAAACCGCGGGCGATTATGTTGCATTGTTCACTTGTGAATATTTAGAATATTTTGCCCTAAACCAACTTGAACTTAACACAGCAATAACCGATGGCTCAACCGCAACCGTGATTAAATTTAGTTTAGAGTTAGGGGTTATAGAAAATTTAACACAAGAAGTTTTCTCTCTTGAACCAACATCATCTGAACAACTAATAACACTCTCTAGCACCGAAATCTACCCACCAGACCAAAACCCATTCGCATATGATATGCAAGAAGATATCTTTGTAAAATTCACCCTTGTCTATGAACAAGACGGTGTGCAGTTCGAATCGGTTACAACAACAAAAATTACAGGCGTTAATGATGTAACTTTAGAATCTATTGGTTTAACTCAAACAACATTAAACCTTGCAACAAATGCCGAAAATGCTGACCTTGTTATTAACTTGGACCAAAACGCAACTCTTTCTTTGAACTTTGCTCGCTTAACAACATTCCAACTTGTTGACACAAGCGAAAAAGAATAGTTAACAATATAAAATATTAAATATCAAAAAATAAGAAAACACTCATTTCATTCGTGTCGTTCTTGCATTCTTAAAAAAATATAAAAAAGGCAAGCATAATGCTTGCCTTTTTTATCTTGGCAATTCCAAACTCTGTCTGAGATTTGCTATAAAAACAAATGATAGATAAAATTTTAACTTAAAAACATTACATAATGCTTATTATTTGTTAAATTTCTCGTTAAACGCCTGCATGCAGTTGCTTATGCAGATTTTTGCTTCCTCGCTGTTGCCAGTGCTTAAAATTTCAACCTTTTTGTTCTCAAGTTGCTTATAAACACTTAAAAAATGCTTGAGTTCAACCATAACATGCTCAGGCAACTCGCTAATGTCTTTGTATGTGTTATATTGTGGGTCACCAAACGGGATTGCAATAATTTTTTCGTCCATCTCTTCACGGTCGGTCATGGTGATAACTCCAATAGGATAACATCTAACTAAACTCATTTTTTCTATAGGCTGACTGCATAAAACAAAAACATCAAGTGGGTCGTTGTCTTGAGAATAAGTCAATGGAATAAACCCGTAATTCATAGGATAATGCGTACTGGTAAAAAGAACACGGTCAAGCATAATTAAACCAGTTTCCTTGTCTAATTCATATTTGTTTTTGCTTCCTCGCTCAATTTCAATGTAAACAATAAAATCTTCGGGTTTAATTCTTTCTTTGTTAAATTCTTGCCAAATGTTCATAATATCTCCTTAAATTTTATTAGTGTGGGCAACATAAATTTTCTTTTAATGTTATAATAAATTAAAAGCACCGTTAAATGTAAACATAAAACATTATATATTTGCACTATTAAATTTAACCAAACCCACTTAAAAAAGTCAAATGTATAATTTACAAAATAAAGATTAACCTAATGTTAGGGAGGTAAACATGATTATTGCAAATTTAATAGCCTATATCATCTTAATAATAGGTGGCTTAAATTGGGGCTTGGTGGGCGCATTTAACTTTAACCTTGTTTCGTCAATCTTTGGTGCTGTTCCAGCCGTTGGCTCAATTATAATTTATATTCTTGTTGGCTTGTCAGCAATATGGTTAATTATTTCTCCATTCTTAACAAATGGAAAATTGTACCTAACATCAAGAAACCGTGATTAATTAACTAATATTTTAAATGTATTGCAAAGAAATACTCACTTCATTCGTGTTATTCTTGCATTCATAAAAAAAAATTAAGGCAACAATGCCTTAATTTTTTTAAACTAATTAATAAATAAGTTAAATTTTTACTCTCTTCCTGCACATGAATGCTTGCTTGCATTGTAGCCTCTTTGAAGTTCAGCAAAAAGCGCTTTGATTTCAGCAACTGATAATTCTGTATTAAAATACTCCCTTGCAATAGTGCTTTGAGTTGTGCTGTCAATAGGGTTTTTGTCATCAACCAATTTTTTAACCCTAAACAAGTTAGCAAATTGTGAACCCTCTTCAATTCCGTAGTGAATTAAAGCAGAAGTTAAAGTGCCATATTCAGCATAACGAGTTGTATCATTGGCAGTTTTTAAAATAACAATTTTTTGAGCACCTTTGTTGTAAGTGCCAAAAGGTTGCTTAACCTCAACAATTTCTAATTTTGCATCATTTAATAAAAATAAAAGTTGATTCCTTCCGTTTTTGCCTGCAATGTAAGAAACAGGAATAACTTTGTCGTCATAATATAAAACTTCTATGTATTTAACTGAAAATTTCTTTTCCATGTAACCCTCCAAAATTATGTTAATTAATGTTAACATACCTTTTTTAAAAAATCAATAGGCAATTTTAAAGAAAAAAGACAGTTGCTCCTCCCAACAGAACCAACAAACAATACCAAAAGCACCACCAACGCCATCGATAATTCACACAAACACAATTCGCTCTTGCCTCTTTCCTTTTCACTCTTCACTATTCACTCTTAACTCTTACCTATTCACTCTTACCTATTACCTATTCACTATTCACTATTCACTATTACCTATTACCTATTCACTATTACCTATTACCTATTCACTAAAAAAAGCATCGGCGCTAGCCAATGCTTTTCTCTGGTATCCTGGCAATGTCATATCTTCCCGGGCCGTCTCCAGCCAAGTATTTTCTGCGATGAGAAGCTTAACTTCTGTGTTCGGAATGGGAACAGGTGGACCTTCTCTCTATTGTCACCAAGATTGGTTCAAAACTCTTATTCATAAGTGCTTTGACAACTGCATAATTTCTTTCGAATACCTTACTATCTTTCTTAATCCTTTTTTTGTGATTAAGCCCTCGACCTATTAGTATCAGTCTGCTACACGCATTACTGCGCTTCCACTCCTGACCTATCAACCTGGTGGTCTCCCAGGGGTCTTACTAGTTTAACACTATGGGAT
>JAFUKB010000048.1 GCA_017467895.1 Clostridia bacterium | reverse complement strand
GTGAAGTTATTGTGTGAGACATTTCATATCGAAATTCCAAATGAGTATAGATAACTGCAAATAACAGTTTGTAGGGGAGTTCTGATACTCCCCTATAAAAATGGCTATTTATCAACTGTTTGTTGTGACATAGCCTTAAAATATTATTTCTTTTTTTTAGGTTGCTTTTCTTGAGGTTTTTCTTGTTCCTCCGGTTGGGAAGCCTTTTCTAATTGTTCTGTTTTAGTGTCTTCAGCAGGTTTTTCTTCAGTTGCTTTTGTTTCAGGCTCGTCGGCAACCAAAGTTTTTTCGTCTATGCCAGCAATATAGCGCATGTCAAGTTCGAACTCAATTTTGTTTGTGTTGCCAATTTCTAAAACGCAAACCTTGCCAAATGTTGTGTTATAAATTTTTTTAATTTTGCCATAAATGCCAATGTGGGTAATAACCTTGTCACCTACTTTAAAAGATTCCATAATTTGTTTTGATTGTTTTTCTTGTTTGCGTTGGCGAACAATAAGCATAATATACATAATTGCTAAAAAGCCAATAATAACTACCCAATAATACCAAGCCATAATATTTCTCCTTTTAAATTTTACTATAATATGATAGCAATTTTAACAGTATTTAACAAACGATTGAAAAAAATATTTGTAAATATTTTGTAAAAACTTGGCGTTTGAAGGTTTAAATAAATGAAATTAAGCCAAGAGCATTTAAAATTAAATAGGCGTAATATATGGCATACATTATTATAAGCACAACGCCCTGCCATTTAAACGAGCGTTTATAAACAAGGGTTGGCAAAAGCATAACAATAACAGATGCAATGGCTACTGGTATTGTTATATATAATGTTTCAAACGAAACGCTAAGTCCGCCAGCCAATATTCCAGTTAAGCCAACAAACAAGGTTGCATTTAGCACATTTGCACCTACAATGTTGCCAAGCCCTAACCCTGCCTCTTTTTTGCGAATGGCGTTAATTGTTGTAATTAGTTCTGGAAGAGATGTTCCAAGAGAAACAATGGTTAAACCAATAAAGATTTCGCTTAAGCCTGCCATGCTTGCAAGATATTTTGCCGATTCCACCATAAAATATGAACCCAAGCCGAGCGAGATTGCAGAAATAACAAAAATTAAAATATAAAACCAAATGCTTTTTGGATATTTTTGCTCTGGGGCTTGCTCGCGTTTTTTGCGTGCCTTAAAATAATTTAAACACAAAAACGCAACAAATATAAACAAAAGAATAATAGAACTAGCAATGCCTAAAGTTCCACCCCAAGCCAACATAAAGGTTAAAACAAGTGTGGCAATTAAAAGTAGATATTCATAATGCCAACCCTTTTTCAAGTTTAAGCGAACAAAGCATAAAAGTATTCCGCCAATAACGCAAGTGTTAAAAATTATTGAGCCAAAAGCATTGCCAACGGCAATGTTGCTTGCACCACTGCCAACAGAAAATATCGCTACTAAAAGTTCAGGAATTGTTGTGCAAACACTCACAATGGTTGCGCCAACCACAGCAGTTGGTATTTTTAATTTTTTTGCGATTGCCACTGCAGAATCAACAAGCCGTCCTCCGCCAAAAATAATTAAAGCGGTTGACGCTATTAAAATTAATATTGCAAGAAAAATGTTCATGATACCTTCCCTAAGTTATTTAAGAGATTTATTAATTTTGCACTAAATTAAATATTTAATGCAAACAAAATGTGGCTCACTTGTTAAAAATCTTTTCAAATGTTTTATTTTTTTTGGTGTGTATGTTAAAATGTGTCGGTAAATAATAGTGTGAGGTTGAAAATTATGGCACAAGGTTTAAAAACAGGAATTTGTAAAGTAAGTGTTAAAGAATTATATTTTAATGATATACCAAATGGCTCGTTGATTGAAATTAATGGTTGGGTGCGCACCACGCGTGATAGCAAGGCTTTTGGTTTTTTGGAAATTAACGATGGCTCATGTTTAAAAAATGCGCAAGTGGTTTTGGAGGCAGACAAGATAGATAATTTTGCCGAAGCGGTAAAATTAAATATTGGCAGTGCAGTTTCGGTGCAAGGCAGAGTTGTTTTAACACCAAACAATAAACAGCCTTTTGAAATTACTGCTGTTTCGGTTGCTGTTTTGCAAGCAACTGATGAAACATATCCTATTCAAAAAAAGCGAGCAAGTGTGGAGTTTTTGCGTGATATTGCATATCTTCGTCCACGAACTAACTTGTTTAATGCGGTTTTTAGGGTGCGCAGTGTTGCAGCCATGGGAATTCATGAATATTTTCAACAAAATGGCTATGTTTATGTAAATACTCCTTTAATTACAACAACCGATTGCGAAGGCTCTGACCAAATGTTTAAAATTTCAACTTTAAATTTTAATAACATGCCAAAAAATAAAGATGGAAAAGTTGATTTATCGCAAGACCTTTTTGGTAAACAGGCATATATTACTGGCTCGGGTCAACTGCATGGCGAGGCGTTTGCCATGGCTTTTGGCAAAATTTATACTTTTGGCCCAACTTTTAGAACCGAAAACTCTAACACAAAAACTCACGCCAATGAGTTTTGGATGATTGAACCCGAAATGGCATTTTGTGACCTTGAAGAACTTATGAATGTTGAAGAAGAAATGCTTAAGTTTGTAATTGGCTATGTGCTTGAAAATTGCCCTCAAGAAATGGAATTTTTAAATAACTTTGTTCAAAAAGGCTTAATTGAAAAGTTGCAAAAAGTGGTGGCAAGTGATTTTGTTAGAATTGACCACAAAGATGTTATTAAAATCTTAAAAGAAGCAGACATAAAATGGGAGTTTGAGCCAGAGTTTGGTGGAGATATTGCCAAAGAGCATGAAAAATATATAACCGAATATTTTGGAGGCCCCGTGTTTATTAAAAACTGGCCAAAAGATATTAAAGCATATTATATGAAACTTAACCCAGACGGCCAAACGGTTGCTGCGGTTGACCTTGAAGTTCCCGGGGCGGGCGAACTTATGGGAGGCAGTCAGCGCGAAGAAGATTATGAAAAAATTTTGGCGCGTTGTGACCAAATGGGCGTTGATAAAACTTCTATTGATTGGTTTTTAAACTTGCGCAAGTTTGGTTCTTGCGTGCACTCAGGCTTTGGTATGGGGTTTGAAAGGCTTGTTATGTATTTAACAGGAGTTGATAATATTCGTGATGCAATTCCGTTCCCAAGAACGCCTAATAATTGTGAGTATTAAAATTTGAGCATTGATAATTTGTTGATTTGTTATTTGGGCATATCTTTATTTTTGTTTCGCAAAAAATAATAAATTAACTTATTATAAACTATCGGAAATAAAATTTTGTTTACTCAAAATTTTTGAGTTGCTGTCGCAACTCGCTCGTTATCACTCGCATTTCCGCTAGTTTGTTTCTTCGTCGCGATTTAGCAAATACCTAAAGGTGCTTGCTCTC
>JAFUKB010000047.1 GCA_017467895.1 Clostridia bacterium | reverse complement strand
TAGCTTTTCGCAGCTTATCACGTCCTTCTTCGGCGCCTAGTGCCAAGGCATCCACCATATGCTCTTTGTAGCTTAATCTATTTCTTTGGATTCTCTTAGCATTTTTGCTTTCGATAGTTTGTTAATTCTTAACTCAGCGTTAATTGTATTGAAACGTTTGTTTAGTATTTCTAGATACATATTACACTTTTTGTTATACTGAATATTTGATATTCGTTTTTAACTATGCAGTTGTCAAAGTACTTCGTTGGAACCCCGTTCCAACATCACTCTCAACCCGAGTGACTTGGCTATCTTAACATACCCCTTTCAACCATGTCAACAACATTTTTAAAATATTTTTTTAATTTTTTCACTTTTTTGCCACTTTTTTTGAAAAATTACAAACACTAGGCGCAGGGTATGCCGTTTTGGCGCGGTTACGTATAGTTTACACCTAAAATTACATTATGATTTTATATTCTTTTCTGTTAATAATAATGCTTATTTTAAAATTATAACTAGGAGAAGTGAATATTATTTTAATTTGTACAAAATAGCATAATATGATATAATATCTTACAAAAGGTATGTATAATGATAAAAAAACATGCAAAAGACTATAAACTGGAAGATGTTGCCAGTTTTGAAAAACTTATGCAAGCACATTATAGGGCACGCAAGTGTAAAAGGCATAAAAAAGATGTTATCTTGTTTGAAGTTAACATGTTTTATTATTTAACCATGCTCGAAAAGGCGTTGCTTGATGGCACCTATAGTATAAAGCGTTATAAAAAGTTTTATGTTTATGAACCAAAGGAGCGTGAAATTCAAGCACTTGAATATTATGACCGCGTTGTGCAAAACTCTATTTGCCATAATTTTTTAACTCCATATTTTTCTCGCAGGCTTATTTATGACAACGCAGCCTGCCAAAAAAACAAAGGCACACACTTTTGCAGAAATCGCCTAGAGGGTTTTTTGCATGGTTTTTTTAAAACTCATGGCATAAATGGTTATTTTTTAAAAATGGACATAAAAAAATACTTTAATAATATTGACCACGAAATTTTAAAGCAAAAACTCGGTTACATTGCCGACCCGCGTCTTAGAAAACTAATTTATCACATTGTTGACAGTTACAGCCATAATGTTCCCGGCAAGGGCGTGCCAATGGGAAATCAGTCTAGCCAAACCTTTGCACTTTATTATTTAGACAGCGTCGACCGTTTAATAAAAGAAAAATATCGCATAAAATATTATGTGCGATATATGGACGACCTTATTGTTATTCATCACAGCAAAGAATATTTGCAAAAACTTTATGACGAGGTTAAACAAGAAATTGCAAAGTTAAAATTGGAATTAAATAAAAAATCTGAAATTATTCCAATAAAAAACGGCGTTGAATTTTTGGGGGTGCGTTATAGGCTGTTAAAAAGTGGAAAATTATTAAAGCGAATGAAGCACCAAAGCAAAATGCGCATGGTTGGAAAAATTAAGGCACTTAAGCATAGATACAAACTCCACCTTTGCCCAAAAGAAGAAGTTGAAATGAGCCTTGCCGGCTTTCATGGCAACATTAAACGCTTAACTGTTGATGGCTTAAGAGTTAAATATCTTTGCCCGCTAAAAAAATTAATTTCAAAAAAAGATGCCCAATGACATCTTTTTTTATAGTTTATATATATTAATCTTAGTGTTTATTTATTCTTACTATAAAGCAGTCAAATTCAAGCACTACAAAATAATTTATGTTCAATCGAACTCTTGTTATTGCCTATTCACTAACGCTATCAGGCAGAGGGCAAGGCAACAAGGCACTTGCCCACCACATGTCATAAAAAGTTGAACAATTACTTTTCAACCGTCTATAAAGCGCTAATAGCAATGTTTTCCCCAAACTGCATGTTTGAATATTTGAGGGTATGCAAACACTTGTGCAGTTTAAAGAAGGACTTAGATTCCTTTACCCTAGGCACTGTGCCAAAGTACCGTACCGTGGCATTCTCACTATTAGGGTATATCCGGACGCACGCCGTTGTTGTTGTTGACATTGTTGTTATTGACATCACCCGTATTGTTCACGTTGTACGCATTGTTAGCCGTCGTGTTCGGAGAACGCAACCACCAATTATCGGCGGAGCAAGTCGCTATAACCTAAGCCCTACGGTTTTGCAAATATATATATTCACTCTTTGCAACAATAAAAATTGCAAAGTAACCGCCAAAACAAAAATCGGCTCCAAGTTTATGCGCTCCCCCACGCATAAAATTTTACCGATTTTTTTTGCAGGCTTTTTGCCTAAAAATTTAAAAAATGTTTTTTTGCCAAAAAGCCCGCGGGGCGCGCTCCGCACCTTGGTGCGGACTCGCGCCGTGCTTCCGCATTTCGGAAGTTACTACTTTTATAGCATTTTTAGCATACCTTTGTCAATCTTGATTTTAGGGCTTCGTGCAAGCACTCCGCTGGATAATCTGCCAATCTTGCCGTCTTACACTCAACTTTGTGGAATAATGTGGAATTTTGGTTACCCTAGGCTGGAATAGTGATTTGGAAAGCCGGACGCACGCCGAGGTCGCTGCGGACATTGCTGCTAATGACATCACCCGTACTGTTCACGAGGTACGCAAGGTAAGCCGTCGTGTTCGGAGAACGCAACCACCAAGGATCGGCGGATGTACCTCCGAGCGGAACACCCGATTTGAGTGTTTGATAAGAGGTGTTGGTTACATTTAAATTGTGCACTGCCGTGTTTGTATATACATATTTATAGTACTCTTCATGGCTTAACAACCACAGTTTATCACTTCCTGTGCCTTTAGTAGTTGTTGGTACTGCTGGGGTTTCATATGTTGCATCACTTGCTGAACTGCTGGCTTGGATGTTTGTGTACAAGTCTGATATCGACCTTGCATCTATATAATCACCGTTAAACACCACGTCTGTCGATAAACCATACAATTCATTTATTGTTGTTAATTTTTGTGCTGTGTTTGGTGTGTAATTTGGTGTGGTGTAATATCTATATGCCGTTTCACCGTTAAGATAATTTCGTACATTACTTACCGAATAATCATTAGCATTTACATATGCGTCTGAACTGTCTTTATAAAATGCTGTTGTTCCTGCGTCTTCATCCCAATACCATGCTTTCCTATAAGTCTCACTTGTACTGCTAGTATTATCATAAAAGTTGAAAGACATATAATTATTACTTGTTCCACTGTAATTTACTGGCAATATGTTATATGATAAGAAATAGTATTTATTGCCTGATTGTGGTTTACATTCTTCATTGCTTGTTGTATATGTTTTACCATCAAAGGCTGTGAATGTTGTTCCTCCATCAGTTGAT
>JAFUKB010000046.1 GCA_017467895.1 Clostridia bacterium | reverse complement strand
GTATATATTTTCATTTTGCGTTTTATGAAAATTCTATTATCAATACTTGCATCAAAATTGGTATCAATACTCAAGGCATGTAAAAAAAACTATTATATAACTCTAAAATTTTTTCTTTTGTGGCTGTTTTGTCAATGTCAGTGTATGTGTCCAGAGTTATCGAAATACTGCCATGACCTAACCACTCTTGAATACTACCTACTGTCAAAAAAATCCAAACAACAAAACATTGTTTGGATTTTTTATTTAAAAATGCATGAACAGCACGAATGCAATGAGTGTTTTCTTTTTATTAATAACTATAATTCTTATATCTCCTCTATTTTTTGCTTATTATTTTTTCTTCTTTTGCGCACCAGTTCAACAACAAGCAAAACAATCGCATAAACAACGATATAGATTGGGGCGATTACCCAGGCAGTTAGCGGAGTTCCTGAAAGTGCTGGCCTCACCATATAAAATGGATTTCCAAAGTTCAATACACACATTAAAAATGCACCATATGTAAAGTATGATAAAAAGCCTATTAATGTACAATACCACTTTTTATATGTAATATTAATATATTTAAAAATAAACATCAATATCACTAAAATTGCCGACCATGTGTGGTGCATTAACCCCAAAATTGTTGGAGGATACAAAAAAGATGGATTTTGCCCAATAAAATCTGGTGCAAAAGTTGTAATCACACCACCAGCCAACGATATTAGCCATACAAAATGAAGAACATTATTATCTTTTTTACCAAAAATTAGTGAAAGTGACAAAACATAACTTGAGGTGCTACAGAAACTATCTGTCAATAACTTAAGCCAATTTGGGTTTTGCCCTTCAAACACAAGCGCAACTCGGTTAAAAAAAATAATTGCCAACAAAACGCCACCTAAACATCTCATCAATATTTTTTGAGACTTTTCAGTTTTAGCAAACTTTTTTGCACAAATACACACAACTGTTGCAACAATTATGCTAATAACAATATAAATAATATGCTCTTTTCCAAACAAAACTGGATTCATAAACAACCGCCATTTATCAAATACAAATGTATTAATTCAATTTAATTCTATAAAATTTTACTGCTTTATGCAACTTTTTTACAAAAAAACAGCCCCTTGTAAGGACTGATTTTTTTAGTTAGTCTATAAGCCGAGTTCTGTATTAAACGGTCATCTTTCTAGTTATATTGTTTCCAATATAATCGTCTGATATTTTCATCAATTAGCGATATTTTTGCACCACGCGAAAGGACACGCTTGTAATGTGGTGACTTAATCTTGCCTTAAATGGGGTTTGCATTGCCAAAACTGTCTCCAGTTTTGCGGTGGGCTCTTACCCCACCTTTTCACCTTTTCCAAATGCAAAAGCACTTGGTAGTTATTTTCTGTTGCACTTTCCTTAGAGTCGCCTCCACCGGGATTTCTCCGGCATTTTTTCCTTTAAAGGCTCGGACTTTCCTCTCCGTTGCCATTACAGCAACGCAGCAACCGTCTGGCTAACTATGTTTCTAGTTTAACATTATATGTTTTTTTTGTCAATATTGTTCTTATTACCTTTTGATTGGAGTAATAACCGCTTTACCACCCATATATGGTCGCAAAACTTCAGGAACAGTTACCGAACCATCTGCGTTATAATTGTTTTCTAAGAGAGCAATTAATGCACGAGTAGATGCAAGCACTGTGTTATTGAGCGTATGAGGATAATAATTTCCGTTTTCGCCTTTTGTTCTAATTGCAAGTCTGCGTGATTGAGCATCACTTAAATTTGAGCAAGAGCCAACCTCAAAGAATTTTTGTTGACGAGGGCTCCATGCTTCAATATCACATGATTTTACCTTTAAGTCAGCCAAATCTCCTGAGCAACACTCAAGTTGGCGAACAGGAATATTTAAGTTACGGAAAATTTCAACAGTGTATTGCCACATTTTTTCGTACCATTGCATGCTTTCTTCTGGTTTGCAAATAACAATCATTTCTTGTTTTTCGAATTGGTGAACCCTATATATGCCTCTTTCTTCAATTCCATGAGCGCCCACTTCTTTTCTAAAGCATGGAGAGTATGATGTCATGGTTATTGGGAGTTCAGTTTCTTTTAAAATTTGGTCCTTAAACTTGCCAATCATAGAGTGTTCGCTTGTGCCAATCAAATAAAGATCTTCACCCTCAATTTTGTACATCATTGCGTCCATTTCTGCAAAACTCATAACACCTGTAACAACATCACTGCGAATCATAAATGGTGGGATTGCATAAATAAAGTTTTTATCAATCATATAATCTCTTGCGTAAGAAATCATGGCGGTTACAAGTCGAGCCGCATCACCCATCAAATAATAAAATCCATTACCAGAAGTTCTGCCCGCACTTTCCTTATCTAAGCCACAAAAACTTTCCAAAATATCTGCATTATATGGAATTTCATACTCTGGAACCTTGGCTTCACCAAAACGTTGAACTTCAACATTTTCGCTATCGTCTTTGCCGATAGGTACAGATGAGTCAATTATGTTTGGGATTGTCATCATTATTTTTTTAACTTTTTCGTCAATTTCTGCCTGCTCTTTTTCTATTTCCAAAAGTCTATCAGCCCCAGCCTTAACCTGTGCTTTTATTTCTTCAGCCTCAGCAACTCTTTTCTCTTTCATAAGCATGCCAACTTTGGCGGATAATGTTTTGCGCTGAGCACGCAAATCATCACCTTGTTGTTTTAATTCTCTATTCTTTTTATCAAGCGCAAGAACTTCGTCTACAAGTGGAAGTTTTGCGTCTTGAAATTTCTTTTTAATGTTTTCTCTAACAAGTTCTGGATTGTTTCTAACAATGTTTATATCTATCATACTTTTCTCCTAGCAAAAATTACAAGTAGTTTAATACTAATTATGTTATTTGTCAATAAAATTGCTAAATGCCTTATTTGTTAAGCAAAAAGGCGTAAAAAATGCATAAAAAAACCATACCAATTTAGTACGGATTTGTTTACAGTCTTAAAAATTATATAAATTACTAGCGAGAAATAGAATCTGTTTTTGAAAATAAGCAACTTTTATGTCTTTGGCATTCCAAATGGCGCTTATACATTGAATCTAATTTTTCCTGTATATGTTTTGGCAAGCGCAAACAAATTTTTGATTGTGTCGATGTGCGAACATTTCTTATTTGTTGTCTTTTACCATATGCTTCAATAATTGCTTTAATCTGCATAAATGCTTTGGCATTGTTTGTTTCTTCAGTTGATTTAATAAGTTCAAGCAATATACCAGCATATCTTTGGCTAGATTTTGCCATGTCGCTATCTGGATAATACAACATAGAATAATCTTCAGTAACTTCCAAACTTAAAGCACGCATATATTCAATCATTTCTCTATGCAATTTTCTTTGCTCTAATGTTCCCATTAATCCCATATTTACCTCCTGCGTGGCATTATAGCACAACTAAACAAAAAAGGGAATACCCTATTTATTACAATTAATAACATTATTCATAAATTTGTTTTTTTGTTACAATTAATGCCCCCATTTAGCGAATAAAAATTAATATAGAAAATTTTACAGGAAAACACTCATAATATTCGTGTTATTCTTGCATCCTTAAAGAAAAACACACAATCATGTTTGATTGTGCATTTTAAATCTCTATATTATCTCTTTCTATTTTTTTAACAAGTTCAAGTGTTGGTCCCCACATACCCAACTCTTCAAGTTCTTTTAATGTACACCATTTTACAGTTGTGTCTTTATCAAATTCGCCCTCTAAGCCCATTGCGGAGTAATTGCCTTTTTCAACCTCGCACAGATAAGTGTATTCTACCCTTTTGTTTGGAAATGTTTTTCCTTCAAACTGCCAATCTACTGAATAGTATTCTTTTGCAATATATTTAAGTTTTGTAACCTTTGCACCCGTTTCTTCTAAAACCTCCCTTGCAATGGCCTGACGAGTAGTTTCGCCATCGTCAACGCTACCACCTGCAAACATTGGTCTTTTCCCTGTTCTTAAAATTGTAAGGTATTTATTTCCATCTTTTACAATGCTTCCAACCTTTTTTGTCAGTTTGCCCGCAATGTAATTATCATAATACATTTTTGACTTTTTATAAAAATATTCTCCCATAAAACCCCACTAAAAACAACTTTTGACAATAATATCCTCTGCCAGTACGCAATCTAACATTTAAAATTTTTACTAATTATTGTCTGCCATTATCAATATTTTTTGTGTTATTGGCAATTTGTTCTCTAAAAGCAACCAGTTGAAAATCTAAACTTAATTCATCAAAAGACGAGTTTGCGACATCTTGCTCATAAATACCATTATTTAATCTAATATTTTCAGGCAAAGTTTCCATTTGTTGAAGTTTTATAACATATGTAGCATCTTGAATTGGTCTCCAATCTGCCTCAACGATTCCATCTTCTTTTATGCGACATTTTCTAAAATTTTCATGGTTTAAAACTGCTTGTTCATATGCTGGCAACAATAAACCAAAATCATTTACTATTTTATTCAGCATATTCTTAGTTGACATGTCTGCGCCTTGTTGCACATCATTCAACAATGTTTGAAGTGGTTTTGAACCTTTTGCTCTTAAGTGGTCTTGATTTTGTAAATACAACCTTATAAAAGCCAAAGATAAAGCATCATACGCTCTGGCTTTATGCTTGCTATCAATTTTTTGAACATATTGTTCTGACTTTATTAATTGTTCTTGTGCAGTAGATGCGTTTTTTGCTAATAATCTAAATTCATTAGATTTAAAAACTCTATCTAGTCGCGTTAAAACATCTAGATTATTCTTTATATCTAAATATGCCTTAACATAAGGATCTTTTTTAAGGTCATTCATTTTTAACTCTGCAACTGCCCTAGTTATACCCGAAAAAATTCCTTTTCCATTCATTTTTGTAAGCAAGTTTTCATACTCAATTACTTTTGGAAGTTTTGAATATTCTTCATAATTAGCGAGCAATCCACTTATCATTTTTACGGTTTCAATATAATCAAAATCAATATTACTTTCCCATATGCTGTAAGTTATACCATTAATTGTTAATGTTTTAAGTGAATCATCAAGCATTGAACCCGTCAACTGAAATTTTGCGTTAAATCTAGCAAGAACACCTTCAACAAAAGCAGTTACCCTTTCCAAGGATTTGTTTCTTTGTTGCGCTATTTGCCCAATTTGCTCGTTAATATTATTTATGTAAGCAACTTCTTCTGCATTTGCACCACAAAAATATAAATTACTAAGAGCGAAAACCGTTTGTTTTGAACAATATATGCTTAAGAATTGCTCAACTGCTTGAGTATAATTTTGCTCTGCTTCCAAATTTTGATTGTTATTTTCCACAAATACAACCCCCTTATGCAAGTATTATAACATATTATTTCATAAAAATAAAGTACCAATTTGTTACATTAAAACAACTTAAATTTTATAATAAGTTATCTTGTACGTTTTAACTACAATTTGTAAAAAAATTTTAGAATTTTATAATAATTTTTATTATATAAAAGAATGAAAGTGATACCAAATTGATACAAAAAATATATTTGTTTTATTAAAAATCCTGCAAACATAAAATAAAGCATAAAAAAACTCAACCCCTTATTTTTAAAGGGATTGAGCAAATTGATAATGGCAGGAGCAGTAGGACTCGCTCCGCTAACGCTATCACGCCTGGTTTGCCCACTGGGCAAACCGTTCGAGTCCTAAAATTTTGATATAAACAAAAAAGACCCCCGGAACTAGAGGATCTTTTGGCAGGAGCAGTAGGACTCGAACCCACGACCAACGGTTTTGGAGACCGCGACTCTACCAACTGAGCTATACTCCTAAACTAAATACTTGAACATTTTATATTGTTTAAAAAATAATGTCAAGTATTTTGCTATAAAAGATAAGTTCAAAACAGCAAGTTAATTAATAGAATTTGCTCTAAATATGCAAAAACTTAACGCTAAAAAATAATATTTATATTGATTATATCACACTTTTTTCATTTTGTATCACTTATTTTCATACACAATCATTTTCCCCTTGATTTTGCGTGCATTATATAACAAGCATATCATTTATCATCACTACAAAACATTTATAAACACCCATCGTCATTTGTACAGGGTGGACATTTGGTGGACATGTCAAAATTTTTAAAAGTGTCCACCATAGCAAAAAAAAGACACTCAAAATTTAATTTGAATGTCTTGTAATTTATCTTCCTGATGTAGTTTCATCAGATGAACCAAAATCAAATCCGTGTTTTTTTAAATATTCTTCTCTTTCTTCATATGACATTGCTTCAAAATTTTTTCTAAAAGCTTCAACAATTAGGTCTGCTCGAGATTGTTTTGTTGCATCTTTTTTTAGTTCGTTTAATGTTTTAACCATATCATTTTTAACGCCTATTACAATATCAAGTGAACTATCAAATCTATCTCTCTTAGTAACTGTATCCACATAAGGACGAATACTTGCTAATTGTTTTATAGCCGTATCTAATGCACAGATTTCGTCGTATAATTTGTGTCTAACTTCATTTTTATCCATATATCAACTCCTTATAAGTGGACTATAATTTCTAGCGTCCTCTACAATGTTTTCAATGACTTTTTCCAACTCTTTTTTACTATGTGTTAAATCTTGTATTGAATCGTAAATAAGTCTTTGTTGGTGTGAGTCTATTTCTTGCATATAAACTCTATGCAATCTTTTTATATTTATATCTATCATGGCTATTTCTTTTTCAAGAATATGTGCTATTTGTTGTTTATCCATATTAATTCCTTTATTGCAACAATAGTATAACATATTTATTAAGGAATTTCAATACTAATTAAAAAAAATATACATTGGACAAGTGTCAATAAGTTCTGTCAATTGCGAATTTTTTTCTCAAAATTTACCAAAAGTGTCCACCAGCTCAAATCACAGTGGACATTTCGTGGACATTTTGGCTTGGTGGACACGTCTAAAAACATCAAAAGGCCCGCATTATAGGGACTTTTTGATTTCAAAAATGAACAGCTTCATTATAAAATTATTATATCATCATATTTCTATAATCAATTCCCATTGCTTGTTTTAATTTTTGCAAGTTATTACCTGCAACTCGCCTTGCTTCATCAGAGCCTTTAAAGAGCATATTAAATATTTTTTGCGGGTCTTTGGCAAGTTCTTTTCTTCTTTCTCTAATTGGAGCCAATTCCTCTTGCAAAATTTCGTTAAGGAAGCGTTTTATTTTAACATCTCCCAAGCCACCACGCATATAATGTGCTTTTAAATCATCGAGGCTTGCATATTCAGGCAAAAATCTTTCAAAGTGTTCAGGGCAACAAAAAGCATCTAAATAGGTAAACACAACATTACCCTCAACCTTGCCCGGATCCGAAACCTTGATATGATCTGGATCAGTATACATACTCATAACTTTTTGCTTTATAACCTCAGGTTCATCACATAGGAAAATGCAGTTTCCAAGCGATTTGCTCATTTTTGCCTTGCCATCTAAACCCGGAAGGCGCAAACATGCTTCGTTATCTGGCAAAACACCTTTAGGTTCAATTAGAATATCGGCATACAAATTATTAAATGTGCGACAAATTTCACGGCATTGTTCAATTAATGGCAGTTGATCTTCTCCAACTGGCACTAAGTTTGCATTAAATGCCGTTATGTCAGCCGCTTGGCTAATTGGATAACACAAAAAACCAGCAGGTATACTTTCATGAAAGTTTTTTTGCGCAATCTCAGTTTTAACTGTTGGATTGCGTTGAAGCCTTGCAAGTGTTACTAAGTTCATATAATAAAAAGTAAACTCGGTTAGTTCTGCCACTTCTGACTGAATAAACATTGTAACCTTGTTTGGGTCTAAGCCAACCGCCAAATAGTCCAAAGCAACTTGCAATATGTTATCACGAACTTTTTGCACATTGCCATAATTATCGGTTAAGGCTTGAGAATCAGCAATCATAACATACATTTTGTCGTAATCGCCCTTGTTTTGCATTGCAACTCTGTTTTTTAATGAGCCAACATAATGCCCAATATGCAAACAACCTGTAGGGCGGTCGGCAGTTAAAATTATATTTTTCATAAAAAAATCTCCTAATATTTTAATATTTTGCTTGTTTTAAATTAATTTTACTTTTAGTTAACTAAATCTAATACGCAAACAAATGCGTCAAAAAACACAAACCTTAGGCTTTACGCCAGGCTTTTGCAAAATATTTAATATCAAAAGATACTTTGTTCATAATCATTTACCTTAATTTTATATATAACACAAGCAAAAAATATTGTCAATCAACCAATGCCAAATTTAATATATTGACAAATATATGATATCATTTTAAAATATTAACATGATTAACAACGAAATTTTAGAAAAAGCAAAACAAACTTCATTTTTAGCATACTTAACAGATGAAGACATTATTTGTTTATTAAACGAATGCGGATACAAATTAGACATAAATATTGAAAGCAAGTCAGATGGAGCAAGAAAACCAATTACAAGAAGATATGATTCTCGCAATCGCAAAATCATTATTGAGGTTTGTGCTATTAACGAATTTAGCGAACAAATAATGAATGCCCTTGCCTTTAAAATGCCATTGTTATTGAATAGTGCTCTTAGACAATATAACACTTCTTTTATTGTTATAAAAGATTTTGAAATTATTAATTTTATGAGCATTGAACAAAACGCTAGCGAGTTGCAAAACAAATTTGCTCAATTTATGTACAAAAAATTTGGTGAAAAATATCGCATACGATATAACAAATGGGTTACTAGAAACAACAAAAAACTTGACAAGCAAAACGGAGCAGAAAAATAAATTATGCTTACAAGAAAACACTCATTACGTTCGTATTATTCTTGCATTCTCAAAAAAATACATGCCACTTTAGCATGTGTTTTTTTAAAATAATCCAGAAACATAATTTATTGCATCAACAACATAGTCATATAAAAAAATGTTAATTAAAACGCCCCCAATTATTGTTCCAACCATAAACATAACAAGTCTATCTAATTTTGTCAGGCTTCCCAAAATCCAAAGCAATGCCATAATTAATGCTACGCCTAAAAAAAGCACCTTTACTATTAAATTACCATTTTTATAAAAATCAAAAAACTTGTTCATATCTTGCCTCTAAAAAATATTTTTAACAAGATTAAACAAGTTTAAAACATTATTTATTTTTTTGTGTTTTTGACGGTTCATTTAAAACATATGTTATGTTATAAACATCATCGCCATATAGTTCTACCAAAATAATATCATTGCCTATTTTACAAATTTGATTATAAGGTACAAAAAGATGCTTTGGACTTTTAAACAAACTAAACCCACAATTTGGAAGCGGGACAACAAGCCCTTTAATTCTTCCAGAAGGCAAATCAAAAACAATGTCAACAATATGACCGAGTTTTTTACCATCGGTCACATTAATAACTTCTTTGCACCTTAACTCTAAAAAAGAACTTTCCACTTATTGCATAATTTATGCAAGTTTAATTAAAAATGTGTTTTTTCTTTTATTTTTGCAATTACTTTTGGTGCACAAATTAAAAACCATGTTGCAAAATTTTGAGGTTGTAACACCATTTGTTGTTCTAATTCGTCAATGCTCCACCATTTAACGCAAGCAATTTCTTCCTCATTAAAAGCAACCTCTTGCTCTTTAAATTCGCCTAACAACACATGGTCATATTCATACTCAAACAAGTCATCGGCATATTTTGAAAAATAAGTAAAAGTAAATACCTCTTCCAGTTTTATTTTTTGCTTTATTCCCAACTCAAAGTTCAAACGATCATAAACGCTATCAAAAAATTCTTTATTCGCTCTTGGGTGCGAGCAACACGAATTTGCCCAAAGCCCACCAGAATGATATTTTCCATCTGCGCGTCTTTGAAGCAAGATTTTGTCGCCATCATACAAAAATACAGAAAACGCCCTATGCAAAATAGGGGTTTTATGTGCTTGCAATTTTTCAACCGTGCCAATTTGTTTGTCGGTTGTGTCTACCTTAATGATTTCTTCCATGTTTTTTCTCAATTTTTTTAGATTTGTTATTACAAAACATATTTTTTTAAATCGTGTGATTTTATGCTATCTTTAAACACTTGCTTAACATAGTTTGCTGTAACCTTTAAATTAATCTCCTCTTCACCATTTGCAGTGAATGAAATATCTTCAAGCAATTTTTCCATAATTGTATGAAGTCGCCTTGCTCCTATATTTTCAGTTGTTTCATTTTCTTCTTCGGCTAAGTTTGCTATTTCTTCCAAAGCATCATCGGTAAATTCTAAATGAACTTTGTCAACAGAAAGTAAACTTTCATATTGGAATGTAATTGCATTTTTAGGCTCGCTTAAAATTCTTTTGAACTCTTTTTTTGTTAAACTATTAAGTTCAACCTTTACTGGAAAACGACCTTGAAGTTCAGGAATCATATCTTCAACTTTTGAAACATGAAAAGCACCTGCGCAAATAAACAAAATAAAGTCGGTTTTAACATTTCCAAATTTTGTATTAACTGTGCAACCTTCAACAATAGGCAAAATATCTCTTTGAACACCCTCTCGTGAAACATCTGGACCATTGCTTGATGTTTTGCCAATTATTTTATCCATTTCGTCAATAAAGATGATACCTTCTTCCTCGGCACGGCGAACACCTTCGGCATTAACAGCGTCCATGTCTATAAGTTTTTCTGCCTCTTCAGACAAAAGCACCTCCCTAGCCTTTTCAACCGTCATTTTTTTGCGAACCTTTTTGTTTGGAAAAATTCCGCCCAAAATGCCACCAAAATTTATTTCTCCCATGCCTTCCATAACATTCATGGTTTTTGGGGCCTCGGAAACTTCAATTTCAATAATCTCTTTGTCAAGTTTACCATCAAAATATTCCAACTTAATTGCTTCTTTACTCTTTATATCTTGTCCATCTGGTACAACTTGATGTTTAAACAAATTATCGCAAATACGGTTAGCCACCATTACGCCTGCTTTTGTTTCAACCTCTTTGGTTTTTTCTTCTTTAACCATATTAACCGAAACGGCAACCAAATCACGAACCATGCTTTCAACATCTCTGCCAACATAGCCAACTTCAGTATATTTAGTTGCTTCAACTTTAACAAATGGTGCTTTTACTAATTTTGCTAGCCTACGAGCGATTTCTGTTTTACCAACGCCAGTTGGACCTTTCATGATTATATTTTTTGGTGTTATTTCATCTCGAACTTCTTTTTTTAATGCATTGCGTCTATAACGATTTCTTAAAGCAACCGCAACTGCTTTTTTTGCCTCATTTTGGCCTATTATATATTTATCTAATTCTTCTACAATTTGTTTTGGAGTAAGTTCCATCTTACACCTCCTCTATTGTTAAGTTATGATTTGTAAACACACAAATATCGCCAGCAACATTAAGTGCTTTTTCTGCAATCTCTCTGGCAGAAAGGTTTGTGTTCTCTTTCAATGCCTTTGCTGCAGCCAATGCATAGTTTCCACCGCTTCCAATGGCACATACATCGTCTTGTGGCTCAATAACATCTCCCATGCCAGAAATAATAAGCATTTGGTCCTTATCAGCAACTATTAACATTGCTTCAAGTTTTCTAAGTGCCTTATCCATGCGCCAAAGCGATGCAAGTTCAACAGCCGATTTCATAAGATTACCCGAGAACTTGTTAAGCATTTCTTCAAAGCGTTCACTAAGCGAAAAAGCGTCAGCAACAGAGCCTGCAAAACCAATAACAACTTTGCCGTTATATAATCTGCGGACTTTTACTGCATTGTTTTTAAAAATTACGCTTTGCGAGAGCGTTACTTGTCCGTCGCCACAAACAACAGTTTTGCCATCTTTTTTTACTGCGCAAATAGTTGTTCCCTTAAACATATTTTCCATTTTAATTCTCCTTCAATTTTTGCAAGTATTTATCAATTTCTTGCATTGATATATGTAAAATGTTTTTCTTTTTTTGCGTTTTATCACGCATGTTTTCTGCTTGCACTATTCCGTAATTTGCATTCATAGGTTGAAAATCTTTTTCTGGTGCAAAAGCAATATAATTTTGTATAGCCCCCAACACAGTTGTTGATGGCAATGCAAACATACTTTTGCCTTGAATATATTGCAACATATTTATTGCAACATATAATCCACTTGCCATGCTTTCAACATAGCCCTCAACGCCTGAAAGTTGACCAGCAACAAATATGTTTGGATATTGTTTTAATTGTGAATAAACATTCATACACTTTGGTGCATTAATATATGAATTTCTGTGCATAGTGCCATATCTTAAAAATTCTGCATTTTTTAAGGCGGGAATTAACGAAAAAACCGCCTTTTGCTCGGAAAACAACAAGTTTGTTTGAAATCCGACCATATTTAAACTATTGCCTAAAAGATTTTCTTTTCTTAGTTGCACTGCGGCATATGCGCGTTCATTCATACGCCCATCATTTAAGCCGACTGGTTTCATTGGTCCATATCTTAATGCGTCAACATCTCGTTTTGCCAAAACCTCAACAGGCATACAACCCTCAAAAACCTTTAATTTTTCAAACTCATGAAGTTCTACAGTTTTTGCATTTATAAGTTTATTATAAAATTCAAAATACTCATCTTTTGTTAGCAAGCAGTTTAAATAATCTGCCGTATCGCCCTTCCCATATCTATTGCCCCAATATGCTCTTGACATATCAACACTATCGGTGCTAATTATTGGTGCTATCGCGTCATAAAAGTAACAAGAATCTTCGCCCACTAATTTCTGCAAATTTTTAAAAAGTTCTGAGTCAATTAATGGTCCACACGCTATTATTGTTGGCACTGTTGTGTCTATGGTTGTAACAACTTGGTCAATTAGTTGAATATTTGCATTTGAAATAATCTTTTCTGTTACTTCTTTGGCAAACTTATCTCTATCAACAGCCAACGCACCGCCACTTGGAACGGCACAGTCTTGAGCAATTTTAAGCAAATTGGATCCTAATTTTAGCATTTCTAACTTTAAAAGTCCACTTGCACTAAGTTCATCGTTTGACTTTAAACTGTTTGAGCAAACAAGTTCAGCCAAAAAATCGCTTTTTTGTGCTGGAGTGCGTTTAATTTTTTTCATTTCATACAATTTTACTTTAACGCCATGATTTGCCAAATATAATGCAGCCTCACAGCCAGCAAGTCCAGCACCTATAATTGTAATTTCTTTATTCTTCAATATAGTCACAATCCTTATTACTACATTTTGTTTGAGTTTTGCCTCTAAATGTTTTTATTACAATATGTTGCCCACATTTTGGGCACTTTTTACCAGTTGGTTCGTCCCAACTCATAAACTTACAGTTTGTATAATCTTCACACGAATAATATATTTTACCTGCTTTACTTTTACGCTCAGTCATGCGTTTTCCACATTGAGGGCAAATACCTTTATATTTTATTTGTTCAAGCGGTTGAATATTTTTACAAGCGGGAAAATTAGAGCACCCCAAAAATTTACCATATCTTCCATCTCGTATAACCATAAAGTGACCACATTTTTCGCACTTTATATCGGTTTTTTCGGGTTCTGCCTTCATTTTTTCACCACCGTTTGCAGTTGTCAAAAGTGGCTCTAAAAAGCGCCAAAACTTGCTTATAACTTGATGCCAATCGGCTTCGTTTTCGGCAATATCATCTAATTTTGCCTCCATATCAGCAGTAAAATCAATATTAAACACATTACTAAAATACTTTTGCAAAAAGTCGGTTACATTCATGCCAACTTCGGTTGGATACAAATATTTTTTATCTTTTTCGGTATATTTTCTATTTGCCAGCACGGCAATGGTTGGCGCATAAGTTGCTGGTCTGCCTATTCCATGTTCGTCCATTGCCTTAATTAAGGTTGATTCAGTGTAGCGTTGGGGTGGTTTTGTAAACTTTTGCTCTTTTTTAAGTGAGTTAAAGTTAACAATTTCTCCTTCGTTAAGTTGTGGCAGTTTGTCTGCAACATCACTATCTTCTTGAACCTCTTCCATTTGCTTATAGGCGCTTGTCCAACCAGCAAAAGTCATTGTTTTGCCTGAGACCCTAAAGGTGATATCGTTCGCCTGAATATCAACTACAACATTATCATATTCGGCTGGCGCCATTTGGCTTGCCAAAAAGCGCTCATAAATAAGTTTATATAATTTATAAACCTCTGGTTTTAGGCTTGCTTTTAAATCTGCAGGACGACGTTTTAATGAAATTGGTCTAATCGCCTCGTGAGCGTCTTGTGCGTCTTTTTTGCTTGAATAAACATTTGGTTTAGCAGGCAAATATTTTGTCCCATAATCGTTTTGAATAAACTCTTTTGCCATTGCCATAGCGTTAGCAGCAATGCGCGTAGAGTCAGTTCTTATGTATGTAATTAAAGGTGTTTTGCCTTCACCGGGGATTTCAACACCCTCATAAAGAATTTGGGCAACTTTTGTTGTTGCTGCAGTGCTTAAGCCCGCCTTGTTTTGTGCCTCTTGTTGCATAGTTGATGTAGTGAATGGTGCTGGTGCATGACTTGCTGTGTGCGACCTCTTTATTTTTGTTATTTTAAATTCTGCATTTTCTATGTTTTGGCATGCTGTTTCCACATCTTCTTTACACTTAAACTTAACCTTTTTACCTTTGTATAATGTGGCAAGTGCCTTAAATTTAATTGGGTCGTCAAATTTATTTAATTCTGCAGAAACCGTCCAATATTCTTCTGGTTTAAAGTTTATTATTTCTCTTTCTCTGTCAACAACCAATTTTAAGCAAACTGATTGCACACGCCCTGCAGACAAATTTGACTTGATTTTTTTACAAATTATTGGAGAAACCTTATAACCCACAAGTCTATCCAAAATTCTACGAGCCTGTTGAGCGTCAACCAAATTTTGGTCAATTATTCTTGGTTTTTTTACCGCATCAAGCACGGCATCTTTTGAAATCTCATTAAATGTAATTCTACATTTTTGATCGCCATTAATGCCCAAAATATAGGCAATATGCCATGCGATTGCCTCTCCTTCTCTATCCGGGTCGGACGCTATTAAAACTTCTTGCGCCGTTTTTGCAGTGCGCTTAAGTTCTTTAACCAAAGCGGTTTTATCTGCCATAATTTCGTATGTTGGCTCAAAGTTGTTTTTTATATCAACAGCAAAACTTTTTTCTGGCAAATCACGAATATGCCCCTTAGTTGACATAACCTCGTAGCCTTCGCCCAGATATTTTTTTAAAGATTCGCGTTTGTTTGGTGATTCAATTATTACTAACTTCATACTTCTCCGATACATTTATTGATTCGGCCAACAACTACTCACAAAGCACATATACATTGCCGACCAATTTTTTAATTATTCCACGAATTTCGAGCGATGTCAAACCGATATTAAGGTTTTGAGTCGAAAAACCTGTTTTTTCTTGTAAAAAAATAAAATCCTTTTCTCCGTCCTTTAGCAAATTACAAATTGCAGTTTCTTCAAACGACAACTGCATTTGCATTACATTTTGCTTTTTTGCTTCGCTTTTTGTTATTCCAAACAAACACAAAATGTCGTCAGGGCTTGTTACACATGCTGCTGCGCCCTTTTTTATTAAATCATTAGTAGAATATGACAACTCATTTGTTATATTACCCGGAACACAATAAGTATCAATGCCCATTTCGGTACCAAATTCACTGGTGTATAAACTCCCGCTCTTTTTGCCAGCCTCGGTTATTAAAATTGCATCAGACAGTGCAGCGATAATTCTATTACGCGTTGGAAACGAATATTTTGTAGGCTTATGAGTAACAAAATGTTCTGTAATAATTAATCCTTTTTGTGCTATTTCTCGCGCTAAATTTATATTCATTGCTGGAAACATATGGTCAAAGCCCCCTGCCAAAACCGCTATTGTATTCCCATTTACAGCCAATGCTCCCTCGTGTGCCAATTTATCAACCCCACTTGCCAACCCACTAACTATGGTAACCGCGTTTTGAGCAAGTGATTTTGCAAATTTTTGAGTTACAAGTTTTCCATAAGTTGACGGATTGCGTGCACCAACCATTGCAACTGTGTTTGAATTTAAAAGTTGTTCATTGCCAACCATAAATAAAACATAAGGTGGATCATTTAGCCTTGAAAGGCGCTGAGGATAGTTTTGAGACAAAATGGTTAAACATTTTATGCCTCTTTTGTTTAATGCTTCAAAAAAAGTTTTTTTGTTAAAGTTACCAAGAGCACTCTCAAATGCCAAAAAGTTTGATTTTAATATTGGTTTTAAAATTTGCGCATCAAAATTTTCATCAAAAATATCTTTAGGATGAGAAAGTTGCTGGCAAACCTTTTCAAAAATCTTGCTAGTAAAAAATTCTAAGCAACTCATAAAAATGAGGGCTTGTTCATTATCTGTGTAATTTATCATATCCAATATTTCCTATCAAGAGACCTATAATTTATTGCCTCTGCAATATGATTAACTTGAATTGTTTGACTATTTGCAAGATCAGCAATGGTGCGGGCAACTTTTAATATTCTATCATGTGCTCTGGCAGAAAGTTTAAGTCTTTCAAAAGCCATTTTTAAAAGTTGTTGTGCCTCTGGTTCAAGCACACAATTAGCCTTTGTTTGCACAACATTCATTTTTGCGTTGCAATGAATATTTGTGTTTTTAAAACGCTTTGTTTGAATTTGTCTTGCGTTATTTACTCGTTGTTGAACCTCTAGTGACCCCTCTTGCTCTGTTGTGTTTTCTAAGTCGTCATAAGATATTGAATCAACTTCAACATGGAGGTCAATTCTGTCCATAATTGGACCACTCAACTTGCTTAAATATTTATGTATTTGTTGTGGAGTGCAACGGCATGTTTGAGTTTTGCTTCCATAATTGCCACATGGGCATGGGTTCATGCTTGCCACCAATATAAACGACGCAGGATAAGTAACTGTTTGCTTTGCACGAGAAACCGTAACTTGCCCATCTTCAAGAGGTTGCCTTAAAACTTCAATAAATTCTCGTTTATATTCAGGCAACTCATCTAAAAACAATACTCCATTATGTGCAAGGCTTATCTCTCCCGGCTTAGAATCTTTGCCACCGCCAGCCAATGCAACAGTTGTTGCTGTATGGTGTGGCGTTCTAAACGGTCTGTTTGTAATAATTCCTTTTTCGCCGTCTAAATAACCAGCAATGCTATGGATTTTTGTTACCTCTAGCGCTTCATCAAAAGTCAAATCAGGCAAAATTCCCGCAAAGCATTTTGCCAAAAGCGTTTTACCACTACCTGGAGGACCTATCATAAGAACATTATGACCACCAGCCGCAGCAATTTCTAGTGCACGCTTTGCTTGAGCCTGACCTTTTACATTTTTTAAATCTATTACTTCTTTAAATCTGCTTTTTTGATTTGAAAAAAAGTCAGATATTTGTATTTGCTTTAAAGGTGTTGGATTTTCTAAAGCAAAACTTTCTACAATCTGCATTAAATTATCAGCGACTTTAACCTCTATGCCATCAATAAAACTTGCTTCAAGCGCGTTTTCGTTTGGCAATATAAACTTTTTATAACCACATTCACGAGCCGATATAAGCATTGGCAAAACTCCGTTTACCTTTTTTATTGTGCCATCTAGCGAGAGTTCTCCAAACATAACAGTGTCTTTAATAACTGCTTGGTCAATAACACCGCTTGCGCACAAAAGTGCCATTGCAATAGGCAAATCATAAAGTGGCCCCTCTTTTTTCTTATCGGCAGGAGCCAAATTAATGGTTATTGCATCAATAGGATAATTTAGTTTTGAATTTTTAATTGCCGACTTAACGCGATCTTTGCTTTCTTTAATAGCCGTGTCAGCCAGCCCAACAATGTCAAACTTAGAAAGACCAGCAGAAATATCAGCCTCAATTTCAACCAAAAATCCATTTAAGCCATTAAGGCCATAACTTAGCACTTTTGCAAGCATTTTTATCTCCTTGTTTATTAAGCCCAAGCAGATGGGCAGGTTCTATTATTTTTAAACCAATTTGTATCTTTTAAAATCGTGTTATTATTTGAACAATTAACCTCGGTAGATGATGCTGTTGAAGTTACAACAATGTTGCCGTTCATAGATTCATAGCCATTGTTAACATATTTTTGCTTATCTTCATCAAAAATTATTTTGCCCAAAGTTGTAACATAAACTTTTCTCGTATAAACACTTATTCTATCAATAAAATCTTGCGTTGGAAAAGTATTGTCCATATCTTGAGTATACTCCACATTGCCAGCGCAACAACAAACACAACAAATTTCGGGTGTTATTTCTTCCAACAGAACATTATGCGAACTGGTTTTTGAGCCATGGTGCCCCGCCTTATAAAGCACACAATGAGGCAAGTCATTAAGAGATGCCAAACTTTCTTCGCCCAATTTTTCTAAATCACCAGTGAATAAAAAGTTTTTATTGCCATGAGTAAACAAAGTGCAAACAGAATGATTATTCTCTGTTGTTGAAACTTCGCTATAATACCTTTGATTCAAAATTGTAAACGACATATCTGAGCCCAAATCATAAGTAGATTTTGCACCGTTTGTTTCCTGCACACATTCAAGTGCAGAATAATGTTTTGCTCCACGTGTCTTGGCTTCAGAGATTTCTCTCAAATAGTTGTTATACATTTTTTGTTCTTCTTTGCCATCGGTTATTTGGGCAAAGTCAATAATTGTTCCAACTTCATAAAGGTCAAAAATGCTTGATGTACCATCATTTGTTGCAAAGCCAGCATAATGGTCTTCATGTGCATGAGTAACTATTACATATTCCAATTTGTTATCAGTTACATACTGATTTACATAGGCTGTGATTGTGCTAATTGATGATGTTTTTGACCCAGCGTCAATTAATATATCTACTCCATTTGCTTTTATATATGTACAATCTCCAGTGTACTCATTGCCAAGTTCTAAAAAATGAAATGACATATCTCCTGCAGAATACACTTGAATGCTTGCAATTTCTTTTTGTGTTTTATAAACATAAAGCCCGACTGCACCAACTGCAAAGCCAAGAACTGCAAACACAACGCACAACAAAAACGAAACAAATGAATTATATTTTTTTGTTGCCATATTCCTCCTACTCACTTACAACAACTTTTTTATAAAGCGTGTAACCCTTAAATCTAAAATTATTTACTGTATACTTTAATATATATTCGCCCTTTGTTTGCTTATCAACAGTGCCAGTTCTTATAACTTGTGACGAAATATCTTTGCCGAAAGCAATGGCCTTAACGCCTTGTTCTATGTATTCTTCGCCAATACTTAGTTCAATTAAACTTTCGCCAATAAGTTCAAAAGTATCGTTTTTGGTAATAGAATAAGTTGCATAAGCACCACCACAACAACAAATAACAAATAAAAACACGCACAAAACTTTTGTAAAAGTGCTTGTTTTTTTAATTGTATTTTTCATTTTATTTTGAGTTCGTTTTTTCATTAAATTTACCTCTTGATTATTGTAACTTTTTTAACTCATTATAGCAAGCATAACACATAGTTTGATAACTAACATTATTTTGGTTTTCTATTGCAACAACATCGCCAACTGTATTTAGTTTGCCGTCAACAAAGCGTGCATTCACCGATGCCTTTCTGCCACATTTGCAAACGCTTTTTAGTTCTTCTAGTTTGTCAGCAAGTTCTATTAAGCGCTTGCTTCCTTCAAAAAGTCTTGTTCTAAAATCTGTAAGCAACCCGTAACAAAGCACTGGCACTTTTAATGAAAGTTCCTTTAATTGCTCAATTTGCGCCTCGGTTGCAAATTGGCATTCGTCCACCATTATCACATTATATTCTTGTTCTTTAAGTTTTTGATTAAAAATTTCAACCAAATTATCATTTTTTGCAAATGCAATACACTTACTTTCCAAGCCGATGCGCGAATGCACAATTATTTCATTGTCTCGCATATTTCTAGAGTCTATTAAAGATTTTAACAACAAAACTTTAAAGCCTTGCTGTTCATAATTAAATTTGCACATAAGTGCACTTGCTGTTTTACTACAGCCCATTACACCATATTTAAAATACAATTTATTCATTTGAGTTTCCTTTGTTAAAATGGTTAAATATATTCAAAGCAACATCTTTTGATACAATCATAGCAAGTTCATCTATACTTGCATTTTTTATTGCTTCAAGAGTTTTAAAATGACTATAAAGCGCTACTCTTCGCACTTTGCCAACTCCTGCAATTTGATCAAGGGGGTCGCTTATTTGTGCCTTACCTCGCAAAGTGCGATGGAATGTTATTGCAAAACGGTGTGCCTCATCTCTAAGCCTTTGCAAAAGTTTTAATTCATCACTTGAACGCTTTAGCATAAGAGGCAAAGATTTGTTCGGCAAAAACACTTCTTCAAATTTTTCTGCCAAACTTATTATTGGAATTGTTTTATATTCACTATTTTGCAATACCTCTAATGTTGCCGACAGTTGTCCCTTGCCACCGTCAATAACCAAAAGATTTGGCATTTGAGAAAAACTTTCGTCTTCTGCTTTTGTTAGTTCATTTAATCTTCTTGTTAATGTTTCTTGATGACTTGCATAATCGTTTGCGCCATCAACATTTTTAATTTTAAATTTTCGATACATTTTTTTAGCGGGCTCTCCATTTACAAACACAACCATGCTTGCAACCTGATTTGTTCCGCTTATGTTTGAAATATCATAACACTCTATACGTTTTGGTATCTGCTTTAACCCCAAAACATTTTTTAAGCCAATTAAAGCACCTAATGTGCGTTTAAATTTTAATTTATCTTCTCTTACCCGTTTAAACAAATGCTCACGGGCGTTTTCTTCAGCCATTTTGATAATATTATTTTTAACTGCAATTTTTGGATAATAAACATTTATTTTTTTACCTGCAATGGTTTGCAAATACTCAACAAATGCTTGCTCATCTTCCATTTGAATATTAACAATTACTTGGTCGGGAAAAGCCTTGTTTTTATAATAAGCAACAATAAAATTTTGAAGCGACTCACTATCAGAAATTGACGCGTCATTTATCGAAAAGTCTTGTGCACCCAAAATTTTGCCAGAGCGCAAAGTTAACACACAAACAGCGCCAGCCTCGCCGTCAGACACATATGCAAATGCATCAAACGAAATATCTTTTGGAATATTTGCCACAACTTTTTCTTTAAGTTTTTTCACTATCTTTAAATGCTCACGCATTTCAAGCGCTTTTTCAAAATTCTCAGCATTGGCATAATTTTCCATTTTTGTTTTAATTATGCTTTCAATACTTTTTTCGTTGCCCTTTAAAAATTCTATTGCCTGATTTACTATTTGTCTATATTCTGCCTTTGAAATATATTTCATGCAGGGAGCCTTACAAAGTCCCATTGAATAATTTAGGCATGCCCTTTTTTTGTTCTTTCCAATCTTTTCTTTACATTTCCTAACTGGAAAAGCAAGATTTAACAGTTCCAAAACTTCTCTAGCAGAAATTCCGTTTATATATGGTCCAAAATATTTTGCGCCATCGTTTTTCAGTTTTCGTGTAATTTCAAAAACTGGGTAATCTTGCTTTAAATTTACCTTGATATATGCAAAAGTTTTTGAATCTTTTAACAAAATGTTATAAAACGGTTGATATTGCTTAATTAAATTATTTTCTAATGCAAAAGCATCTTGTTCAGAAAGTGTAATAAAGTATTCAAAATCGGCAATATGTTCAACCATGGCTTGAACTTTTGGCAACTTTGACGAGTTATGAAAATATTGACTAACTCGATTTTTTAAATTTTTTGCTTTTCCAACATAAATAACAGTGGCACTAGAGTCTTTCATAATATAGACGCCACTGTTTTCGGTAATATTTGCAAGTTTTTGCTTTATTACATCATTCATTTATGTTAAATATTTCCTTCTTTATTGCAACCAAAACATCATTTGCAAGTTTTTTGCTTGCATCAAGAGTTTTGCCTTTTGCATGGATATAAAACTTAAGTTTAGGTTCTGTTCCGCTTGGCCTAATGATAAATGAAAATGATTCGGTTTTATATTCTATAAAATTAGACTTATCTAACCCTGTTTTATCTTTTAAATAGTCTACAGTTTTTAAAATCTTTTTCTTTAACAAGGTTTTTATTCCGTTTGTTCTTAAATCGTCAACGGCTTTATTCATTCTTTCAAGCGCGTTTTCACCGTCAAACGCTATGCTTGAGTTTAACGAATAAAGATTATTAAATTTTTGATAAATCTCATTCAAGTATTCTTCTATGCTGCTATCTCTAGTTTTTAAATAACTAGCAATTTCACACAATTTAACTAAAGAAAAAATACCGTCTTTATCATACAAGTTATCTTTAATAATATAGCCACAACTTTCCTCATAAGCCAAAATAAAGCCGTCTTTGCCAAACTTTTCTTCTAATGCTTTTTTTGCCCTTCCAATATTTTTAAAACCTGTTAATGTTTTTTCATATTTTATTCCATATACTTCACACATATCAAAAAACATGGGCGACGAAACAACTGTAGAAACTGCAAACAAATTTTTTTCACGCGAACGAGTTTCATAAATGTAATTCAGGAGCAAAAATGCGACCTCGTTTCCTGTAAGCAATTTATATCCTTTTGTGCTTTTAATCATTGCTCCAAGCCTATCGCCATCCGGGTCGGTTGCAACAATAATGTCTGCATCAAACTCTTCTGTGCATTTTAAACTTGCTTTATATGCCTCAACAAATTCGGGGTTAGGATAAGGACATGTGGTAAAATTTCCATTTGCAATTTTTTGGCTAAATGGAGTTTTTATTTTATTAAAACCTGTACCTTTTAACGCCTTTTGAACATATTTATATGCTGTTCCGTTTAGTGGAGTATATATAATATTAAGTTCTTTATTAATCTTATTTTTATAGAACTCGCCCAAAAATTTGGCTTTTATTTTTTTGCTTACATAGAATATATTATTTTTTTGTTTCATCAACTTTGCATGATATTCATTATAAGCCTCAACCTCGTCGATTTTTGCGTAAAGAGAGTTTATTGTTTTTTCAACATCACCGGCAATTTGGATTCCGTCACTACCACTAACCTTTACACCATTATACATTTTTTGATTATGACTTGCGGTTATCATTATACCCATATCTGAATTTGTCTCTTTAATGGAGAAAATTAGCACAGGAGTTGGAACATAATTTTTATACAAATTAACCTTAATGCCACCACTTGCAAGCACTTTTGCAAATATTCGAGAATAAGTTTTTGAGTTGTGTCTTGTATCAAACCCAATAACAATGCTTTGCAAATTATTTGCCTTATAATATTTTAATATGGCAAATGCAAGTTTACAGATGTTAACTTCATTCATGCGGTTGGTTCCTAGTTCCATTTTGCCTCTTAAACCCGCAGTACCAAACGACAAAACACCAGAAAAGCGGTTGGCTATTTCTTCATCAGAAAGTTGGGTTAGTTTGTTATTGATATCTCTATCGTTTATCTTTAGCCACTTTTGATAATATTTGTTATTCACCATCTTCCTCCACATCTTCATTTGGGTTTTCAACACTAATTTCGCTTGAAATTTCTAAAATTTCTTGAGTGTTTTCAACAGCAATATTCTTTAATTTTTTCTCAATAGTTCGCGATTTTTTGGTCGCAAATTCTATTGTATTACTTGCTTCACTTAATTTTTTTTGAGTTTTTGCTAAAAGATCTACAAATTTGCCAAACTCTTGTTTAATGGCACCAAGCAAATTCCAAACTTCGCTTGAGCGCTTTTCAATAGTCAAAGTTTTAAAGCCCATTTGCAAACTGTTTAATAATGATGCCAAAGTGGTTGGTCCACAAACATTAATTTTAAAATCGCGTTGAAGGCACTCTGCAAGCCCTGGGCGTCTTAGCACCTCGGCGTATAGCCCCTCTATTGACAAATACATGACTGCAAAATCGGTTGTGTTTGGGACATCAATATATTTATCATGAATAGATTTTGCTTCTTCTTTAACACGCTTTTCAAGAGCCTTTAAACACATATCAATTTGTGCTTGGTCACCCTGTTCACTTGCATCACAAAGACGCTGGTAATCTTCAATGGGGAATTTAGCATCAATAGGCAAATAAACCTCTTCGCCACTTTTTCCTGGAAGTTTAATGACATAGTCAACCCTTTCGTTGACACCTGCCTTAATTGCAACTTGGCTTGCATATTGCCCCGGAGACATCATTTGCTCTAGCAAATTGCCAAGTTGAACTTCGCCCCAAATTCCTCTAGTTTTAACATTGGTTAACACTTTTTTGAGGTCGCCCACGCCGTTTGCCAAAGTTTTCATTTCACCCAACCCCTCATAAACACTTTGCAAGCGTTGGTTAATTACATTAAATGAATCGGTTAATCTGCGTTCTAAACTCACATTAAGTTTTTCATCAACAGTTTGGCGCATTTGTTCTAATTTTGTTTCATTGTCTTTTTGCAACTTTTCTAGCCCTGTTTGAAGCACTGCAGTTGCTCCTTTCATGTTATTTGAAACACTTTCAAGCATAACATTAAGCCTAGACATAATATCATTTAATTGCTGCATAGAAAGTTCAGAATTTTTTGAAACTGCGTTAATAACAGTATTATTATTACTTTCCATGCTTCTAATAATTAATTCATTAATTTTGCCATTTAATTTGTTTTGCTCATCAAAACACATTTGAATATATGACCTAAGTTCCATATATTCTTTCATTGTTACATTACCTGTTGATTTATTTCTTTTGCACAGCAAAACAATAATCAATGTCAATAAAACAATAATCAAGCACATGCTAATAACTTGAAGAATTACCAATTTTTTTTACCTCTTTTATTAAACTTGTTTTATCATTAGCAATTTCATTTTCAAACACTTCATCTAAAAGGTGCTTTAAAATTTTGCTAATATTCTTATCTTCTATTTTAGGAAGTGCCTTTTTTATGTCATTGCCATCTATATTTAAATCTTTAATTCGAACAGGAATTTTTTGATTTAATAAGTATCTATAAAAGAAATTATATTTTTCATGCAATTTTTTATTTGTATACTTCAAATATTCTCTAATAACACTAAAGTTTTCGAAATATTTAAAGAAATATTCTTTATTATTTCTACGATTCAATGCATCAAAATAGCCACAAACAACTTTAATATATTCTTCACTTGCTTTTGAGCCCATGCAAAGCCCTTTTTGCCCCAAAAGATCTTGCAAATAGTATTCAACACAGTCTGGATTGACTGCGTTAACAATATCAATTAACAGAGCAATAAACCTATCTTCAGATTTAACTTTTTTTGTCATTGTTAATTTAACGCGGTCACATGGAACATAAAAAAGCGGAAACAACCTTAAATCGTTAAACATGTTAAGAGCACGAATGTGTGCTTTAGGCTTACTTACTGTATATTTTTGGTCTGCATAAAGAATAAGTTTTAATTCATTAAGTTTTCTTTGCCCAGAAATGTCTTTTAGCCTATAAGTCATGCTTCGTGCCGTGTTATATGTTAATTTATCAATTTTAAAATTGAGTTCAGCAGATTGCCTTATCATGCGCAAAATTCTCAAACCGTCGTTTTCAAAGACAAAACTTGGTGTCTCTACGCATTTTATTATTTTTTTAGCAATGTCATAAGTGCCAGAATAAATGTCAACAAAACGCCTATGGGTTAAATTGTAATATACACAGTTGCAGGAAAAATCACGGCGTTTTGCATCTTCGCGTATATCTTCAACAAAACTAGCCTGCATTGGTTGATGCTTGCCTGTGCCGTCATATTCTTCTTTTCTAAAGGTTGTGTGTTCATATTCTTCATCGCCAATTTTAATTAATACCGTGCCAAGTTTTTTGCTTTTATCAATTACTTTATAATCAGAATATTTTAAAAGTTTCTTTAGTTCATCAGGAGTAATTTCACTTGCAAGGTCTACATCTGTTTGATATAACCCCAAAATTGCATTGCGAACATAGCCACCAACAACAAAAAGGTCTGCCCTGTTTTTTAGTTTAAGAGCCAACCTTTCTAAATTTTCACTTATAATAACTTTACTTTCGTTCATAGGTTTGATTATATCACACAAAACTTCTTACCGCAAGAAAATTCGTAAGACAATCCATGTTCTACTTGCTCTTAGAGCCTATTTGATAATTTGGCATAAACCGATTGCAAAAAACACTTGACAAAACTATGTGTCAAGATATAAAATCACACTGTTTGATTAATTTTAAGCACTATGGACCTTTAGCTCAGTTGGCCAGAGCACCTGACTCTTAATCAGGGAATTTTTCGAAATAGAAAAGTTGCCAGTGGCAAGTTTTCCGAAAAATGCGTAGCAAGCCATTGCGAAGCGGAAGGGTCTCCCTGGACACCCCGTCCCAAATTTTATTTTAATAAACCGTTTATGGACCTTTAGCTCAGTTGGCCAGAGCACCTGACTCTTAATCAGGGTGTCCAGGGTTCGAATCCCTGAAGGTCCACCAATTAACATGAATCTGAATGTCACAATGCATTCGGATTTTTATTTTATTATTAAATTAACAAAATTTATAATCTTAAAAAAAAATTTTTACTTTAAATATAAACTATGTGATGTCGCTTTGCTCATTTCTCTCGCAAATCGAGTTTGCTGTCGCAACCCCTGTTATTCTAACAGCATCACTGTTTGTATAAACATCAGTTGCTGGCAAATGTGGCTTCGCCTCGCTTGCCGACAACTTCCGATAATATAAACTATCGGAAGTAAAATTTTGTTTACTCAAAATTTTTGAGTTGCTGTCGCAACTCGCTCGTTATCACTCGCATTTCCGCTAGTTTGTTACTTCGTCGCGATTTAGCAAATACCTAAAGGTGCTTGCCCTCTCGCTCCTCATAATAAACTATCTTAAGCATTGGACAACTTCCGATAATATAAACTATCGGAAGTAAAATTTTGTTTACTCAAAATTTTTGAGTTGCTGTCGCAACTCGCTCGCTCTGCTCGCACCTTGCGAGTTTGAATAAACATCAGTTTTGCTTGAATATATGCTTTGCATGCATTCAGACAAAACTTCCGATAATATCACTTATATCCTAAACAAATTACCTATTGATATTATTTTTTTATTATGATAAAATTTTAAAAAAGAGATTAAAAGATGAACGATCAATTTAAAAACGAATTTAGAAATCTAAATTTAGAAGATTTTAAAAAAATAATAAATAGATTAGCCGGGCACGATATTTTGCAAAGTAGCGATATTAATAAGCCCCCTGCTCATTTTATTAAATATATAGAGGATGATAATTATGGCTTTTGGAATGTTGAATGGGGCTGGAAGTCTATTTCGGTAAAAGGTTTTCCAATGGGCGGACATTTTCAATTTAGAATAAAAATCACTCCTTTCAAAATTGAATTTGAAAATATACACTCAACATTTAACCCTTTTGCCCCAATTTATAAAAGAAAACAATTGGAAGATTATCTTTACATTTATATAAATAAAAATTGTCCACACTATAAACAAGCAATAAAAGAAGAAACAGAAAGATTTATTAAGATGTTAGATAGATTCACTGACGATGAAAGGACTTGTTAAAAACATATATAATATATTATCAGAAATATATAAAAAATTTGTTAAATAACTTTATGAATTTGACCTTTTATAGTGTTGATTGCAAAAAGCGAGCAATGTTGAATTTTTATTATTTTTTTATCTAAAAAATTCCATTCAGAGTTATTAATATAATTATATATGACGCTTATTACATTGCGATGAGTTATGTACAAAACATTATCGCTTGGTTTAATAGTATTATTATAAAATTCTATAACCCTATTTTTAAATTCGCCCAGAGTTTCGCCATTTGGATATTTAAAATTCATATCCTTATGAACTTGTGGAGGCAATGGATATAATCTATCTGCCTCATCATATTTCATGCCTGACACAACCCCGGCGTTAAATTCTCTTAAATCTTGCACAAACACAACAGGCAAGTTTAATTTTTTATTAATAATTTCGCATGTTTGCTTTGCTCTAACAAGGTCGCTGCACACAATTTTGTCTATTCTTAATTTGTGTAATTTTTCTACTATTTCCTGTGCCAGTTTAACACCTTCTTCTGTTAGTTCTGCACTACTCCAACCACCTTTGCGCGTATTATCATCTATGCTGTGCCTTAATAAATATATCATTTTGATTCTCCCTTTTTAAAATCTTGCCACACTTTGCTTTCTTGTGGACCTTTACTGTTTTGATACTTCCCATCATATAGTTTAATTTTTCCCATTGGTTTCCAAAACATAACTTGACCAATTTTCATACCCTTATATATTTTTAATGGTTGAACTGCATGAAGTTGAAAAGTCAAATTTCCTTTAAACCCAATATCAACCAAATCGGCGGTAATTTGTACAAACAGCCCCAACCTGCCACTTGAACTTCTGCCGGTTAATGTTGGAACAAAATAATTACTACCTACAACCTCTTTTGTAAATCCCAAATATATCTTATTTGGTTGTAACACAATGCCATCATCTGGGATTTGAATGATTTTAGTCTTTAATGGCTTTTTGCTGTCTAACACATCATCGCAATACACCTTTAAATAATCGCCCAGTTCAACATTATAACTATTTGGATTTACTTGTGAGTTTTCAAATGGCGAAATTGTTATTTTGCCATTTTTAACTTGTTTGGCAATTTGATTTCCAGTTAAAATCATTATAACTCCTTATAAAACTTGCTTATTTGCGGTGTTTGATATTTTTTATATTCGCCCATGCAATATGTTAAAGTTTTTCTACCTTTTGTTCTCCAAAATGTAACTTGCCCTATTTTCATTAGGGGATAAATCTTTAACGGTTGCACAACATTTAACTCTAATGTCCATTTATGATTTGTACCAACATGACCAAGAGGAGCAGTTATTTGCAAAAACAAACCAAGTCTGCCTACCGAACTTCTTCCAATTAATTGAGTTACAAATTTACTGCTACCTATTTGCTCATAGGTATTTGCCAAATAAAGTTTGTTTGGTTGCAAAACATATCCGTTATCATCAAGCGTTATAACTCTAAATTTGCAAGGTTGTTTCGCATCAATATTGTTTTCAATTTCTAAAATAGTATAATCTAACCTATAGTTATAACTATTAGGATTAAGCATGCTTTCTTCAAATGGAAAAATTTGAATACTATTTTTTTGAACTTGTTTTTTTATTTCATGTTTGGTTAAAATCATTTTGTGTGCTCCATTTATCTAATTTGTTTCCATGCACTTGTTGTTCTAAAATCTATTGGTAACAAATTTAAGTATGAATCAATTCTAATAATTAACTGAAAAGTATCGCGACAATTTAACTCAATAAGATATTCACGAATGTTAGAAATCATATCATGAATTTTAGTTGCCAAGTATGCAATATCATAATCAGAAAAGTTGTTGCTTTTTATTTGGTCTTTTTGAGAAAATTTAACATGAAATGTTGTTCCAGAATTATATGGATAGGATAAAATTAAGTATGGTGAATTATCTCTTGTAGAAACTCCCGGAACTATTGATGGAATAAAACTCAACATATCACAGCCATCAAAAACCATTTGTGTACTAAACTGTGCAATAGCCAATCTATCACTATAATAATTTTCATTATGCTTAAATTTATGGCATTCTACACAAAAAATAAAATTATCATTAAATTCTTTTATTCCATTTTTTAATTCACTAAAATTATTAAAAAATCTATTATCCTTGCATTTAATATCGCTAATATATATTTTATTAATATCTCCACATCGCTTTAAAACAAAGGTATTGAAATAATTATCTGCAATTTTTAAATTTATTAATTCATCTTTAGAATTTGCAAAATATAATTTTATTCTTTCATCATTATAATAATATTTAAAATTATCATATAAAAATTTTAAACCTAAAACTCTATTAAAAATTAATTTATTTTCCATAATTTATCCATTTAATTTTATCATTAATTTATTTAATTCTTCTTTATATTCGTCCATTGTTCCAAAGTTATTTACATAAAAATCACAAAAATCAATTTGTTGCCATTCCAAACTGTTGTTTGGATCTGCTTTAGTTTGGTCTATGCGAGTTCTACAAAAACCACGAATGCCAACAAAAGTAAATCCAATATCTTTTAGCGTTAAATAATCTGGAGTTCTGCAGTCATCATTAGTGATTATGCAAAACTGTTTGCTTAACTTTTTTACTTGTTCAATAAACTTATCAAGCAAAAAGTTTGAGTTAATTTTTCGGATTTTAGCGCCAAAAAATTGTAACAATTCCCCATCCTGTTCGCCTATTAGTTTTGCGTTAATATAGTCATAAAAACGACTTTGCAAGTCATAAAGCGGTTCGGCAATTTTTATGTTTTTAATATTATAGTCTTTTGCCAATAAATTAATGGCAGTTGTTTTGCCGTAACCACTAGGAGCGATGAAGCATATCTTGTTTATCATTTAATAATCCTTTTATCTCATTAACAATATAATCTACGCTTGGTTCTCCGCTTGGAAGAACTTTGTAGTTAATTCCTAACCCGTCTAGCATGCTTCTAATTTTTTTAGCAACTTGTATGCTTTCACTTTCTGTTTGATATCTTCCCTGCTGTTCATATTTATGCCTGCGCTCAACAAAGAAATAAATATTATTAAATTTTGCATTGAGTTCTAAAATTAAGTTTTTTAATGTTTCCTCGTTAAGGCGGTCGGTTGGATTTTGAATTGCAGAGTTATAATACAAACTGGCCAACAGCGGGCTATCAGTTATAATTACATCAACTTCCCCGTTAATTCTATTCAGCCTTCTAAACTGCTTGGCTAAAATATACAGTTGGTCATTTAAAATATTATATCTATTCTCCCACACCATATCTTTTGCATATTCGGTTACATATTCACATAGCACTCCCTGCATTTTTAACTTTGCAAACAACATGCTTGCCATGGTGCTTTTGCCCGCCCCCGGACCTCCCATTAAATTAATAACAATGGACTTTTTCATAAACTTTCCTCCTTTAAATATATATGCTTAATGTGTAAAATTTACACATTTGTAGCCAAATTTTTTGCCGAGCAAACCACAAGCATAATTAATCTCGCATGCTCGGCAAATTTTATTTATACAAACTAAACTCGGTTTGATTGTTTGTAAAACGATAGAGTTTAGTTGTTTTTACATTTTCATTTTTAATTGTTTGATTTGTTTCTTCAATAATATTGGCTGAAATTAGTTTTTTTCGAAAATTGCGCCTATCTAACTTTGTTTCTAAAATTTGTTCATAAGTCATTTGAAGTTCTGGCAAAGTGAATGTATTTGGAAAGAGTCGCTTCATAATGTTTGTTGTAAAGATACTTCTTTTAAGCGTTGAAATTGCCTTGTCTAATATTTCTTTGTGGTCATATCCAAGTTCTGGCACTCTATCAATAACAAACCAATCTGCATCAGAGGCTTTTTCGGTTTGCTTAAAGTTTTCAATTATGCTTGCATCACAAACACCAATATAGCCTATTGCAATCATTCGCTTAAGTGGAGAGCGATTGGGATTTGTAAAGACATCAAACATATCAAACTTAATATTTTTTATATTTGTTTTTTCAAACAACTCGCGTTCCATTGCCTGCTCGCCAGTTTCTGTGTTATATGCGCACCCACCAACTAAAATCCATTTATTTTTATAAGGCTCATTCTTACGCTTAATTAACAAAACCTTGAACTTTCCTTTATCAACTGTAAACAAAGAAAGAACCACATGCAAACCCTGATTATCATATCGTTTATCGTCAACCCTCATTCAGCCTCCTGATTGTATTATGTGTAATTTTTACACATTTGTCAAGTGGTTTTTAAAAAAAATTAAAATTTGCGCCTTAAATTTTATTGTTTTAACGAAATTATAATAATAGCACCTTACTTCAACTTTTTATTCAAGTTATTAGATAATCTTTTATGAAGTAAATATACAGTCAACCATATAACAAAATATGCTATAGCGAATATGGCGGTAAAAATTAAAATAACTTCCCATCTAAATGGTATCCAACTATTTATTACATAACACACAACATAAGCAAGATATATTGTTAAAAAATGTATTGCAATAGATTTTGCCAAGGGCCAACTTTCCATTTGATTAAAAACACTTGCACCCGCCTGCACAAAAGCCAAAACATAAGTACTAATAATTGCCAACAAAACCTCCAAACCAGACAGGGAAAAATTGCTTAATGAAAATGACAAAACATAATATACAATGCCTGCAATTATTGGACCAAACCCTCCAAAGAGCATTCCTCTTAAAAAAAACTGTTTTACTGATGTTTTCATAAACCTAATCTCCTTTTAACATTTTTTAGTTCGCGTCTTGAAACATAATCAAAGTATCCATTTTTAAAATTTACTTTTATTGAAGCACCAAGCGAGGTTGAAAAACTTTTTATTTGTGATATATTTGCAATACAACCTTGATTTAATTTAATAAACGAATCGTCTAGCATTTGTTCAAGTTGATACAATCTCTGCCTAACATACAAAATTTGGTCATTTACATAAGCGTATACTTTGGCGTCCTTAGTAAAAAAACAAGTTATATCTTTATTATTCACATTTATCACTTCTTCATTTGCATAGCATGTAATAAATGCTTCGCTTGTAGCGTTTTCTACAAGTTTCTGTATTTGGTCAACAATGCTTGTTTTTTTATGCACGGTTACAACAACTGACTCCTTGCATTCTTTATCGACTATAACTTTAAATTCCATATTTCCTCCTTATGCACTTATCTTACACTACTTTAATATAAAAATCTCTTCAAAATTACATTCGGTTTGTTTTTGACAATATTCGGTTAATAAAATTAGTAATCAATTAACACAAAAAAACAGTAAATTTCTTACTGTTTTTTTAATATAACCAAAACACTTGATTTTTTTAGTATTATTTTTTTAATGTGGTTTTATACCCATGATTTTCTTCTGGGCGAAAGTCATTTGGGAACTCTATATCTGTCTTTATATCAATAACAATTTCTTGCAATTTTTGAGTTACAAAATATGGGTCGTTTATATCAAACAATACTTTTGCCCCCGAGGCACTGTTTATATAAACATCGCCAACTTTTAGCATTTTATCAATCAAACCTACTTTTAAATTAATAGAAATTATGTCTGGATAATAAATATTTTGAAAATCAATGCCAATAATGCCTGACTTAATAATTATGCGTTTATTTGTAAAAACATATTCCAAATTTTTATATTGGCGAGTTGAAGTAACAATATTACCAACCCAAATCCAAACTGGAGCCAAATGAATTGCAAAGAACGCTATTAAGAAAATAACAACACCCAAAGGCGCCTCGGTTAACGCATCTGAGGCAAACATTGAGATAATAAAGAATGAATCAAATGCCAACCAAAGAAGAGCCACTGGCATCATTTTTAATATAGTAGATAACATATATGCTGATTTTTTTGGTTTACCTCTCCACAAAACTTGCTCATCGGCGCCAATAATATCTTCAATTTTCTCATAGCCACCGGCGTTGGTATTAATAAAATATTTTTCATCAATCTTTTTCATGGTTTTCTCCTTTAATCACAACTAAGCATTTCTGCCATCGTTATTTTTGCTTGTGGTATTTGCATGTTGTTGCGAAGCACCGCCAACAGTTGAGGCAGATGTTACTGGCACACTAAATTTTGGAATACCAACATAAGCGGGCGCTGATTGTAGTGCTTTTGCTTCTTGAATTAATGTTTCAAGTTCACCTGAGCGCTCCATTTGTTTAAACTGCTTATATGTTATGTTAGAGCGTGTTGAAGTGTCAATTATTTCTCGCATTTTGCTATTAAAAACATACATTGACGGCACTAAAATCATACTGCCAAAAATGGCCGTGCCAACTGCGACTGGCAAATATGATGCAATCCCCATCACTACACAAGCAGAAGCAACTACTGCCGTTATAATGGTTGTTATATTACGCCTTTTTTTGTTTTTTTGGTACTGTTTTTGAACAATCAAATAATCTAATGCAAAGCAAAGTTTGTCATCTTTGCTTATTGTTTTTGCCTTTCTCATAACTCCCCTTTAAAGCAAACCTGCATTAATATTTTAATATAGCCAATTAATTTTGTCAACGCATGCTTTTATTGATTGTATTTTTTTGTTAATAAATAATCAAAATAACAATATGTTTTTTATATATTTGTTAAGTTTTAACTTGTTTTTAATATTAATTATGGGTATTTTTGAAATAAAACATTTTAAAAAATTTTTAATTTGGGCAACAATTATTTTTATATTTTCTATTTTTGGCTTCCTTTTTTACATTATTTTTGGCAACCAATTAAAGTTTAAAGCAAAAAAACAAATAGTAAAAAAGCAAAAATCAACTAAAAACTATTTAAAGGTTGCAAATATATTAAACGCCAACAAAAATAACATAAGATATAACAAAATATCAGAATTTATTAAAAACAATCAACAAAGCGAACTTTGGGAGAACAATGATGTAAAAATATACACTTGCGGACAAGATTTTTTAAATGAATTATTAGTTTGCATCAACAAAGCCACAATCAACATACATTTAGAATTTTATATTTTTGCCGATGATGATTGCGGACAAAAAATTGCCAATGCACTTATTGAAAAAGCAAAGCAAGGTGTTAAAGTTAAAGTAATTTATGATGCTTTTGGCTCAAGACATACCTCCAAAAATTTTTGGAGTGAATTAAGGAGCAACAATATTGAAGTTTTTCCTTTTTTTCCTCCCATATACAAACTTTCACTTTTAAATTTTAAAATCAATTATCGAAATCACAGAAAAATTGCAATCATAGACGGCAAAGTTGCATTTACAGGTGGAATAAATTTAAGAGATGACCACATGAACAAAAACAAAAAATTATCGCCATGGCGTGACACACAACTAAAAATCTATGGCAAAAGTGTTTATGCCCTGCAAGATATATTTTTAAATGATTGGAGTTTTTGTTCTAACACCAATTTAAAAAAAGAATTTATTAAACAGTGTTTTTTTGACTTTTTAAGTCACAAAAAAATACAAAACAGCAACGCATTACAAATCATTAGCAGTGGTCCTGAACAAGATAAGCAAAACATTTTAGAGGCATTTAAGTGCATTATTAAAACAAGTAGAGAATATATTTTTATACAATCCCCTTATTTTGTTATTGATAGCAGTTTAAAAAATGAATTATTAAGCGCTCACAAGCGCGGGGTAAAAATAAGCATTATTATTCCTCAAAAGCCCGACAAAAAACTTGTTTATGGAGCCACATTAATAAATTTAAGCGAATTATTTACAAGGGGAATTTCCATTTATTTATATAAAGGTTTTATTCACTCAAAAATTCTTTTAACCGAAAGTGCAATAAGCATTGGTTCTTGCAATTTTGACAACAGGTCCTTTTATTTAAACTTTGAAAACACGTGCATTTGTTATGACAAGGATTTTATTAACAAGAATATTAATATAATTAAAAATGACATAAAAAATTCAACTTTATTAACAAAAAAGCAGTTTTTTAAATTAAAATCACATAATTTTTTTGCAATTTGTTTTTATAAATTAATTTCTAAAATATTGTAACACACATGTTTATCACTTATATTAATTCATTAAAAAATCAAACCGCAGATGCGGTTTGATTTTTTAATAACATGATATACAAGACAAATTATTTTTTGCTTTATGCCTCTTTTACCACTTTAATCAAAAGAGTTTGTGCAACTTCGTCTTTATCTACAAATGTTAATTCTACCCATTGAGAAGAAAGTTCATAAGTATAATTAGTTATATATCTTTTTGTTCCATCATTATACAATGCTATTGAATGGCCATCAAGTTTGGCATCGGTGCACTCACTATCCAAGAAAGTAAACATATCCGACTCAGAGCCATCAGCCAAATAAATATTTTTGCCAGTTATATCAATTTCTGTTCCATCTAATATTAACTCATCTGCGAACATATTTTGAATTTTAACTGTTACTTTACAATAAGCCCCATCTAATCCAATGTAATAAGTTGAATTATTTGTAATTGAAATGCCTGTTGCCAAGTTATCTAGCGTGCTAAATGCAAAGTATGAATTTTCTACAAAGTTGCCAGAAACTATTGTGTTTGGAACTTGCATTGCATCTGATGGAACCGTATTAAGCGTAAGGATTCCGCTAAATCCGCTTCCTGCCAACTTCGTAAGCACACCCTCTTGAGTTACGAGCAAATCGTTACCGTTTATAGCATAAGTTGAACCATTTATCTTATAAATATTCAATACTGTTGCATTATTTTTTAATGCAATTTCATGAACATTTAAGTAAACATATTTGCTTACCGTTCCTACACTTAGCAGACTTCTGCCAGTTTTAATTGACTCATTTGAGTTATCAAAAATTGCATACCAGTCTGTTCCGTCTTTATAGACATACTGAGTTATTGCTCCCTCAAGTTTAACTGCTTCAAGAGTTATGTCTTCCTCTGCTTGTGTCCCAACATAATCAGTAATATTTAGTTTCCATTGTTTAGAACCAATATTGTAGATATCAATATCATCAACAGCAACAAACGACAAGTAAACTGTGCCTATTGCTCTGCTATCTGTTCCATTATATCTAGCCTTAATAATAACTGAAATATAATAACTATTAGGAATAAATCCTTGTTTCAATGTGACATTACCAGTTGTTGCATCAACAGCAAACAGTGACGCTGCCGAAGTTGTAGTCGCTCCTTTCACTTCGCCCGCTTCAAAAGCCAAACTTAAGCGGTTTTCTACTGGATCTTCTATACCATCAACTTTGTTGCTTCCGATAAATTCTTTATTTTCAAACCCAGCCAAAACATTTGCAACACCTACGCCAGTTTTTAAGGCAAATCCTTCAGCCCAATATGGATCACTGCCAGATGGAGCAAAGTTTATGTTAAGATCGCTATCTAACTCGCCTGTGGTTTCATTAACAATTAAACCTTTTACATACACATAATGCATTGTTGAACCAACATATGCGTTATCAGTGTCAACTCCCGTATATTTTAATGTAACATTTACGAGCAAATCCTTTGCTTCAAATGCGTTGGCTTGAACAGGAGCATCCACCGAACCATATTCATAATACAACACATTAACTGAAGAAATTGTTCTTGTTTGATAATATATGCCATAATCATCATCATAACTAAATACATTGCCAGACAAAGAACCTTTATATGTTAAGCCCTCAACAGTTTCGCCTTCTTCCATATAACTTGCAGAAAGAATATTTTTTGCTTTTTGTGAGTCGGCGGTTGATAAGCCATTAACATACTCAGTTGTTCTTATTTTTCCAGTAAACAGGCTAATTGTTTGCCCTTCAAATGTAATTTCGTTAATTGACTCTTCCGTCCAATCTGTTGCTTGTTTTGTAAATTTTTTAGCGTTTTGATATTCGCCGTCATACAAATTAAATACATTATATCCAGCAGTTATTGGAGATATTGAGGCATCTTGTCCCAATGTTCTATAATTATTAATTACATATACCACATCAGTGTTTTCGTTTAAGCAGAATGCAAGGTTTACATTATCTACCAATTTTTGACTATTTGTAATTTCAACTGTATACAAACTTCCTGAAGTAATTGGTGTTAATATTTGATTAGCAACAGCATTTGCCGAGCCTTGTTCGCTCTCTTTTGTTGTTGCAATTTTCTTTTTGTTTTGAATAGTCTCACCAATACTGCAAAGGTAAATATCAAAATAATAATCTTGAGTAGTTATATTTGCGCCAAATGTTGACGAATCGTTACCCAAAGGTTCACGATATTCTATGTAATAAACACCAGCATCAGTTTTATTTATTAATTGATATGATTCTCGTTCTACTGTAGAGCCATTAGTTTTATGTGTTGCCCTAATTCTTAAGAACATGCCTAGATTATCAACACTATGGGTTGTAATATAAATCTTTTCTCCTCTTTGATCTTTTACATATACATATTTTTCGTCAGCCTCTTTAACAATTTCTGATACTTTTGTTAACTCATAAGTGCCGTTTTGATCGTTATCTGCGTATGTGTAAAGTTCATTGTCTTGTTTAATCAAGTAAGATGAATACAAGCCTGTTTCATACGCTGCTTCATTTGCAACAACATATGCATAAACCTTGACACCTCTTTGATCTTTTACATATACATATTCTTCGCCAGCCTCTTTTACAATTTCTGACACTTTTGTCAACTCATATGTGCCGTTTTGATCGTTATCTGCGTATGTGTAAAGTTCATTGTCTTGTTTAATCAAATAAGATGAATACAAGCCTGTTTCATATGCTACTTCATCTGCAATAACTGGACATCCTTGACTTGAAAACTCTTCTTGAATTCCCCAACCTGCAAGGTTTTGCCAAGCCAATTCAACCGAATCTTTGCTTGTTGCAGCATTAATTGTTGCAAGTTGACTTGTAATATAGGTATACAACAAAGTGTTTTCGTTTGAAAGTAAATCTGTTGTAGTTCCTGCTTGTTTTGTATCCCCTGATTGGTTCAAATAAAGCGATGCTTTAATTTCTTCATTTTTGCTAAGAACTGGTTTACCCAAATAGTTTTCTTGCTTATAGTCATAAACATCGACAAAGTGGGTTAAATCAATATCAACATCTTCTCGAACAAAGGTGTTTTCTGCAAGCAAACCAAATGAATATTTTTTATAAAGTGTAAAGCCAACTTCAAAACTATATTTTTCTCTGCTTGCTATAGGAATTAAAGGATCTGCTTTAACAATTACAAAATTGAGTGTTCCTACAAAACTTGCCCCATTAGTTAAGCCCTTTGTAGTATCCCAAATATCTGCATAAGACAAGAAATTGAATGATACTTTTGTATTATTTTCAATTATGCCATTAATTACATTAGCAGAATATTTTGTTGAACCATTAAACCAGAATGTTGCTTGCAAAATTTCAATTTCGGTAACCGTGTCTTTATCTACACCATTGTTTAATGTTAATGCAACCGAACCACTTGTACCACTTGCACCAGCAACATTTTTATTATATACGCTAATTGAATCACCTTCAAAAACCTTACCAGCAACTGTTGTAATAGAGGTTACATTAATATCTGCAATAAGTTCAATGTAATAATGTATTTCAAAACCATACATGTCTTTTAACACAAGTTCAATAGTTTTGTTACCAAACGATGCCCCCGGAGTTATATCTAACATAAGTGCTGTAGGATTAGAAAGTTTTTTAACTGTAATAAAATCTGTTGCACTTTCGGTTAATTTTTGAACAGTGTAAGTAAACAACTGTGCCACATTTGGTTTCTCTGAAGAATATTTGCTATATGCGTAAATATATTTTGTTTGTGCCAAACTTACGAATGAAATATCTTCTGAACCTGCGTCAATTTTTAATGGGTTTGTTGAACTGTTTGGTGTTGTTGTTCCATCATTATTATAAATTTCAAACTCAATATCAGACACAACTTTTACAAATAATACTTTTGTATATACAAGACTTTCAAAAGTATAAGTAAATGTCAACTCACAATAAGTGCCATTATTTTTTGCACCCAAAGGTTTAAGAAGATAATCATACTTATATGTGGTTTCTTCTATTGTTTGTGGATAAACAGGCAAACATTCTATTGCGCCATCAATATCATTAACTAAAAGCGAAGTATTTCTTGTTCCACCTAATTGGTTATACCAGAACATATTTCCCAACGAATCTGTAACATTAAATAAATTTACAAATGATTGACCATATTCGTTTTGATTTGCATTTAATACAAGCGCTGTTTCTTTTGTTGCATAGTCATCATCAATGTTTATATCAAAAGTGAAATCAACATAAACACCGCTAACAACATATTCACTGCTTACAATAGATAATGAACTATTTTTCGCAACACTAACAGAATATGTTTGAACATTGTTTAAGTTTGCAATTTCTGCCGATTCTGCATCGCCCATGATGTTTGCATAATCTTTATATTGAACCTGATAGCCATGATATTTTAATGTTGCTCTAACATTAAACTCAACTGAGTCGCAAGACATATCTGTGTCTGGAGCGCCTGCACCAGCCTCGCAAATATAAACTTTAAGATCTGTTGAATAAGCGATTACATTTAATAACCCATGAATTTTATCGCCAGCCTTATAGTATACTTCAGTTGCGATATTAGTTTTTGTATCATTAACCATTGTATACAAATCAATCTTTTGACCAGTTGCAAATGTTGCAATAGTTGGAAGCGTAACAATAACATCGACAGTTTTAAATAATTCAGCATCTTCACTGCCATAACCATAATATATGGTATCTAAATAATCAGCATCTAGAGTAAATGGAGAGTCTTTTAATACTTTTACAATATATGTTGCGTATGTTTTAGCATTTACGCCATCTCCAATTAACACATTAAACTTACACTCTATCTCTGTTTTGTTGCTAAAGTCGCTTGCTTCAAAATTGAATGTAAAGCCACTTGATTTGTCGCCAGTAACTTTTGAACCATAAACGCCATCTGCGCCTTCATAAACAATATCAAAGCCGTCAAATATGTCATAAGTTCCTGAATTTGATTTGAATACTGAAATCCTTGCTTCTGTATTTGAGAAGTTTGGAGCACTAAATGTTATTGATGAACCGTTTTGAACATATTCTGCAGTAAGCCCAACAACGCTATCTCCAACCATGTCAACAACAGCAGGATATTTTAACACAATATCATATTGTGGTTTAATTGTAATTTTTGCATATGCCGAAGCAATAACTTCATCGGTTTTTTTGCTTTTTATTGTAAATGTCCAATTACGAACATCGTCATCGGTTAAAACATTTGCAATGGTCCATGTAATTGTGCTTGAAGTAACATTTTCCGTTACCTTAACTCCATCAATATAGAAATCTAAGTTAGATTCATTTTCAACAGCCAAGTCAGTGCCAGCCTTTAAATCTATGAACATGTTTTTCCAAATTTGGTTACTTAGTTCAATCATTCCGCTATCTTCGGTATATGTTGTTAACTGACTAGATGTTTCATCTCTATAGAAGCCATCTCCAAAGACCTTTGCAACAACTCTAGGGGTTAATGTTACCGAACTAAATGTATGTTCAAAATCAAAATCTTTTCCGTCAATTTTAACATATATGCGCAAATGCATATCAAAGACTTTGCTTTCACCTGCAGGTATATCAATAAAGTTAATTGATCCATCTTCGCAAGAGAAATATATGCTTGTGGTTGCACTTTCAACATTAACAAAACTTACTGTCCCTACCCCTGCACCATTTGTAATGCTAATAATATCTGCGTAAGCATAACTAGAGCCAGAATAAATGGTTGAAGAAGTTAAGTTAATTGAAATAGATGGTTCAACAGTTACATTTATTGTTGAGAGTACTCCATATGAGGTATATATTTGAAGTACAAAATTAATCCCCATTGGTTGAACGGCAATAGTCAATTTATTTTTGTCAACTGTTACATACCTTTCAACTTGGTCGTCAGGAATAATGTTTTTGTTTGAGTCAAACAATCTAAATTTTAATTCTTTGTTATATGCAGTATTTGAAATATAATAATAAACTTCAGGGTTAACATCATCATATGAATAGCCCTCACCGTTTGCACTACCAATTAAAATATGTTTGCTTGCCGATACGCTTATTGAATCGGTTGTACCAACAGAAACGTTAGTTGAGCCTTTTTGACGCATTAATGTTAAAGGAACTTGTTCGCCAACAGAAACATAATAATAACTTACTGCACCACCCATGGTTGTTACTTTAAGTTTTATTCTAAATGCACTGCCAAGAACACCACCATCACTAAATGTGTTAGAAATTGTTAAAATACCATTTGTTGCAAGCAACGATCCGTCTTCAAAATGAGCATAATTAACTAATTTATTGCTATCTACAAAAGTCCATACACCATTAGTGTTTTTTGCAATTTTTATAATTTCAAACTTATAAGAACCCTCATAAGTTGAATCAAGAGTTGCACCCTTGTATACTGAAAAACGATTATAATTTGAATCAACCAACTTTAAAGTTGCCAAGCCGTTAACATCAAATGACAAATATT
>JAFUKB010000007.1 GCA_017467895.1 Clostridia bacterium | reverse complement strand
TCTGCATATCCAATAGTTGCAAGCATGGGAGCGGTAACAAAACCAAGTAATGTAAAAGTAACAGGCAGTGACCCAATCAAACTTGAAACAGGCGCACAAAACATAGAGTTTACAATAACATTAAGCCTAGAAAAAACAGGCGATGCGTATAACAAAATAGACATGCCAGCAAGCGATGATAACTTAACCATAACAATGGTCTTCTCAAAGTACATAGCGCCAGAGTTCACAGTAAATGACGATGGCGAATTGGTAACAACCATGGGTCATGGAACTGACGCAGATTATGCATATGCAGGTGTTACATCATATGAAGAAGAAATAGAATGGTTTGCATTTGCAGTAAAAGGCGAAGATTTAAGCGAAGATCAAGACGCATATAAAATCACAGTAGGCACAGATACATGGTATAGCCTAGCAGGCGTAAACATGACAGGCAAAACCCTAACAGGCAAAACATTCTGGTTTATCCAACGCTATGTAACCGCAGGTGGTTACTTTGGTGACCCTAATGATACGGAATATGATTATAGTTGGATCACAAGTCAACAATTCAACGAATCATCAAGTGATGGAAATGACTATGACCAAAGCGATATACATGAATATCTCTCAGGCTATGCATATCAAGCAGCAACAGGGATTACCTCAGGAATGCTTTATGACATAACCAAAAGAGAAGTAAATGAAACATACCCAGTAAACTATGCAGATGACGCACAAGAAAATGCTTTCTCATCAAGACTGTGGTTATTAAGCAAAAAAGAAGTAGGATTGTTAAACGGAGCAGAAGTAAGTAATGGTAATACATATTCAGAGCCAGTAAAGGCATACGGCATAGGGAACACGGCGGGCGACGCCGATGGCTATGGTGCTGGTTGGTGGTTGCGCTCTCCTGACCCTGCCGACGCTGACAGTGCGTTCTATGTGAGCGCCGGTAGCAATTTGTACAGCACCTTTGTGGCTGACCTCAACGGCGTTCGCGCGGCTTTTGAAATTTCAATATCATAAACTTAATTTTGTAAAAGAATAAATGGAGCGAATGGTACGCTGTTTGGATTAACTAATTAGTACAAATGTATAAATTTATTTACTCCTCATCGAGATTCTTAATAATTGCTAATAATTAATTTACAAAAAACTTGCTGTTTTATGGCAAGTTTTTTTGTGGTAGGAAATATTGCAAGGTGGGAGTAATTGCGTGTTTTTTAAATTTATAGTTTTGTGCATGACATTTTAAATACTTTTTGCAATTTTATTTTAATTTTGGTGCATATGTGGTATAATTACTGGTATGGAAAATTTTATTGTTGTTAAAGGCGCGAAGGAAAATAACTTAAAAAATGTTAATGTTAAATTCCCTCGCAATAAGTTGGTTGTTTTTACTGGTGTTAGTGGCAGTGGCAAGAGTACGCTGGCATTTAAAACAATTTTTGCTGAGGGTCAAAGAAGATACATTGAGTCGCTTTCTTCTTATGCAAGAATGTTTTTGGGGCAGGCACAAAAACCTGATGTTGAAAGCATTGACGGACTTAGCCCTGCAATTTCTATTGACCAAAAAACAACAAACCATAACCCACGCTCAACTGTTGGCACGGTTACTGAAATTTATGATTATTTTAGGCTTTTATTTTCACGAGTTGGCAAACCAATTTGCCCAACTTGCAATAAAGAAATTCAAAAACAATCAGTAGACCAAATTGTTGAGCAAATTTGCAAAATGGACGAAGGCACAAAAATATACATTGAGGCGCCTGTTGTTCGTGGCAAAAAAGGAACTTATGAAAAACTAATTGAGGGCTTTAAAAAATCAGGCTATGCTCGCATTTGCATTGACGGAACCGTTTATTCTTTAGATGAGCACTTTGAGTTAGACAAAAATAAAAAGTATAACATTTCGGTGGTGGTAGATAGGCTTGCAATAAAGCCCGACATTGAGTCTAGGCTTGCCGAGAGCGTTGAGGTCGCGTTAAACTTGGCTGATGGTTTGGTTGTTATAACCGAGGCAGAAAGTTTGTCACAAAGGCTTTATAGCACCAACTATGCATGCCCATATTGCGGTTGGACTGTAGGCGAAATAACTCCGCGTTTGTTTTCGTTTAATAACCCTTATGGGGCTTGCCCTAACTGTACTGGGCTTGGATTTACTGAAGATATTGATGCCGATTTAGTGTTAAAAAATAGCCATTTAAGCATTAAGCAAGGGGCATTCAACATGTCGGGCTGGAGCGGGGCTTCGGGCACAATGGCTGGAATGTATTTTAACATGCTTTCAAAAACTTATGGCATTGACCTAAATGTTCCAGTAAAAGACTTACCAAAAGAGCACTTAAACATATTGCTTTATGGCAATCAGGGCGAAAAAGTAACCATGGATATGCAGTCTAGCAGGTTTAACGGGCAAATTAGTTCAAGTTTTGAAGGCATTGTTAACAACCTTGCAAGAAGATATAAAGAAACAACGAGTGATTTTATTAAAGTTGAAATTGCCAAGTTTATAAAAGAGCAAAAATGTAGAATATGTCATGGCAAAAGGCTAAATGAAAATGCGCTTTGCATAAAAATTGACGGCAAAGACATAACCGAAATGTGCAATATGAGCGTTGCAGACTTGCGCGAATATGTTAAATCATTAACTCTTAATGCAAGTGACAGCAAAATTGCTGAGGGAATTTTGAAAGAGATAAATGCAAGGTTACAGTTTTTGCAAGATGTTGGCTTAGAGTATTTAACGCTAAACCGTAGTGCACAAAGTTTAAGCGGTGGCGAAAGTCAGCGCATTAGGCTAGCAACTCAAATTGGCAGTGGGCTTATGGGGGTTGTTTACATTTTGGATGAGCCAAGCATTGGGCTTCACCAAAGAGATAACGACAGGTTGCTTTCAACGCTCTTTAAATTGCGTGATTTGGGCAATTCTTTAATTGTTGTAGAGCACGATGAAGACACCATTAAAAGTGCAGACTTTATTGTTGACATAGGGCCTAAAGCCGGTGTGCACGGAGGCAAAGTTGTTGCAACCGGAAGTGTTGAGGACATAAAAAATTGCAAGCAATCAATAACCGGTCAATTTTTGTCCGGAGAACAACAAATAGAGGTGCCAGCAGTTAGGAGAACGCCTAAAAAATGGTTTAAAGTTATTGGGGCAAAGCAAAATAATCTTAAAAACATGACGGTTGAAATTCCTGTTGGTGTGTTTGTTGCAATAACTGGAGTTAGTGGCAGTGGAAAAAGCAGTTTAGTAAATGGCGTTTTGTATCCATATTTTGCTAATAACTTAAATCGCGCGCAGTTAGAATTGGGGGCATTTGATTCATTTGAGGGATTAGAAAATTTTGATAAGGTTATAAGCATTGACCAAGCACCAATAGGCAAAACGCCTCGTTCGAATCCTGCAACATACACGGGCGTGTGGACCCCAATTCGCGAATTGTTTGCCAAAACCCAAGACGCAAAAGTTAGAGGTTTTGAGTCTGGGCGTTTTAGTTTTAATATTGCAGGTGGCAGGTGCGAGGCGTGCGATGGTGCTGGTGTTAAAAATATTGAAATGTATTTTTTGCCAGATATTACTATCCCGTGCGAAGTGTGCAAGGGAACAAGATATAATCGCGAAACTTTAGAGGTTAAATATAAGGGCAAAAGCATTGCAGATGTTTTGGACATGACTGTTGAAGAGGCATTAAAGTTTTTTGAAAATATTCCAACAATATCGCCAAAAATTCAGGCACTTTATGATGTTGGCTTGGGATATATAAAATTAGGTCAATCGGCTACTGAACTTTCGGGAGGGGAGGCGCAAAGGGTTAAACTGGCAACCGAACTTTCTCGCAAGTCAACAGGCAAAACAATATACATTTTAGATGAACCAACAACTGGGTTGCATAGTTATGATGTAAAAAAATTGATAAATATTTTACAGCGTTTGGTAGACTCGGGCAATAGTGTAGTTGTTATTGAACACAACCTTGATGTTATTAAAAGTGTAGACTATATTATTGACCTAGGCCCCGAAGGTGGTGACCGCGGTGGAGAAATTGTGGCGCAAGGCACTCCAGAAGAAGTTGCAAAAGTTAAACAAAGTTACACAGGCAAATATTTGAAAAAAATGCTTTAATTTTGCCTTAATTGACAAAATAAGCGTTTTGTGCTAAGGTTAAAAACGATGAAAAATTATTATCAAATTATTGGCGTAGATTCAACTGCAAGCCAAGACACAATAAAACATGCATATTTGTTAAAACTAAAAAAATATCACCCCGATGTTTACTCGGGAGATAAGGCTTTTGCGCAGGCAAAAACAACCGAACTTAACGAGGCTTACGAAATATTAAAAGACGAGCAAAAGCGCGCTGAATATGATAAAAAAATTAAATTAAACGAACCTAAAAAAGAAACATTAAAAGACCGTTGGCAAAATTTTAGAGAACTTTTAAAACAATATAAGCAAATGTTTGGGCGCAAAACTTCAAGTAACAAAAAAAAGAAAAAGGAAAAACCAAAATTAACAAAAGAACAACAGCAAGAAAAAAATGACAAAAAAAAGTTGACTGCCTTAATTTTTGGCACACTTGTTGCTATTGTTGTAATTTTGCTTATTATGTTGTTGTAGTTAATCCGATTAACAAAGTTATCATTAATCAATTATTATTAAAAAACTCTTATCAAAATTTGATAGGAGTTTTTTTAAATTTTTAAAAGCCAATTTATAAACATTATTTAATATTTAATTTAAAATATATTTTGAAAACTTATGCCCATAACTTGATGAAAAGCATCGGTATAATAAATAACAAGTTCTAGGCTGGCATTAAACTCTTCGCGGATATCTTGCTTGGCATAGGCAATCATTTTTGTTAATTCAATACCCATTTCGCGAATGTCTTTATGGTTTGATAAAAAACTTAAAATTGATTCTCTAGACGACCAAAATTCTAGAAGGTTGTTGGCCTCAGTGATTAATTGTTTATCATTAACAGAATCTAATTGCTGTGCATACGCATAAAGTTTGTTGCCTGTTAATTTAATTTGATGCAGTGTGCTATCAACCAAAAGTTCATCGGCAATACATAAGCCAATTAAAAAAAGACATATTAATATTATTCCCAGAGTTCTATTCATAATGCTCCATTTTATATATTAAAATAAGAATATATTATTAATTATTTTTATTATAATTAAACATTAAAAACCTTGCATTCTTTCTCTTTTTCTTGAAAAAACACCTCGCCACCTTTGGTTATTGTTAAAATTAAAACTTGTTTAACTGATTTAACATTTAATTTTTTTAATAAGTTATCAAAAAACTCTTTTGGTTTATGGCTAAGATTTAAGTTGTCTTGCATATATTCGCCTTCGGTTATAATTGTTAGTGGCAAAGTGTCGCTTTGCTCTTTAATTTGCATGTCTGCTTTGGTAACAGGAGAAAAGGCTGGTTTGGGCATAACGCTTACCGTGCCAGTGGTTTCCATAATTGCATATTCAACCTCTGAAAAACTAAAATAGCCTTGACCTCGAATTGCTTCAAACAGGTCGTCAATGGTTATGTTTAACTGTTTTAAAGATTTATAGTTAATGCCACTTCTATCAATTACAATAACTGGCTTCCCGCTAATAAAATTGCTAAACTTTGTGCTAATGCGGGTTAGCGAGGTTAGCACAAAATGGAAAACGACCAATGTTAAAAGAGGCACAATTCCATTTAAAATTGGTATGCTTATTTCTGACATCGGCAAGGTTGCAAGGTCGGCAATAATTAATGTTAAAACAAATTCAAATGGTTGCATTTGTCCAATCTGCCTTTTGCCCATTAACCTAAAAACTAAAAGCACAACTGTGTAAATAATAAAAACTCGAATAATTGTAGTTATCATGTTTAAATTATTAACTTAAATATTATTATTTAAACATTAAAAATTATTAGTAAATTAATTTTAAATAATTAAATATATATATATTTATTAATACTATAGAATTATAGAATAATTTAAAATGATTTAGTTAATTTGGTATATAAGTTAAGAGATAAATAATTTATTTAATAATAAATTAAAAAATAAAGCCCGCAGTTTAAGGGCGGGCGATATTTTTATTTTTTCTTTTTTTAAATATTTTTTTATTTAATTTTTGTTTTAGCCAAACTGCTAGTGAATTAAACTCTATTAAATTAAATATTAAACAGAGAACTATATAGAATATTGCACCAAGCGAACACGAAATTGCCAAAGCAAAAAACTTTGTTGTAAAATTTAAAAGAAGATTACACACAAAAGAGCATATGCTTGCAGCCGGAATTACAAATATTATAGATAACCACAAAAATTTGTTAATTTGCAATTTGCAATTAATTATGTTTTTCAGCATTTTTATATTTAATATTGATGTGATTACAAATAGACTGCCAAAGCCAATAATTAAAGAGTTTATTCCAACAAATTTTGGCAAAAACCAAATGGAAAGAATTAATATTATTGCACCCAAAACATAGTTTTTCATTGACTTAATTTCGTAGCCAAGAGAGTTTAAAAGTGACGATGTAATGTTGGTTAGCCCAAGTGGCAAAATAACCCATGCCGATTGTTGGAGCAAAATTCCGCTTAAGCCATTATCATAAAAAAACAAACCAATAATTTCACCAGCACCCATGTAAAGAGGAATAAAAATTACAGAAATAAAAATTGTAAATCTAATTGCCGATACTATTCGGTTTTTTATATATTGCATGTCGTTTGTAACAAGCGCGGCAGAAAGGTCAGGAACAAGGGCGGTAGATAGTGCGCCAATTATGGTTGACGGAATATACAAAAAAGGAATTGTCATGCCCATTGCAGTGCCATAAAGAGCAAGTGCTTGTGACGAAGTGTAGCCTGCAGAAACTAGGCGCATTGGAATAATTAGGGCAATGAGTGGTTGAATTAAACTTGCCGTTAGCCTTACACCAGATATTGGTGTTGATTTTTTTAATAGTGTTTTATAAATTTGCTTGTCTTTGGTTGCCTTAAGTCGTCCACCCGTTGCAAAAAATATTATTATTACAAGTATGCTTGAAAGTAGGCAAGCACCAGTCATAGAAATTGCCGAAACATAAGCACCATCGGCAGAGCCTAAAAGACCACTTATTAATATAATAAACAAAATAACGCGAGCCACTTGCTCAAACAGTTCGGTTATGCATAAAGATAAATAGCGATTTTGACCCCAAAGATTTCCTCTTAATGTGCTATAAACTGCTGAAAAAACAAGGGCAGGCAAGAGTATTAACAAAAGAGCAATGCATTTGTCGTCGGCAAATATTTTTCTTAACACTGGAAGAAATAAAACAACTAAACCACATAAAACAAGGCTTAAAACAATTCCAATTATAACGCTAGCAGTAACCATTTTGCGTTCGCTTTGCTTGTTTCCTGACGCTCTATATTCGGCAGTTAATCTGCTAACAATAAAAGGTAGCCCGCTAGACACCGCCGTTAAAAGTACCATAAACACCGAGAAACTAACTTGATATTGCCCAAGTGCTTCCGCACCAATGGTACGAGATATATATATTCGAAATAAAAATCCAATAACCCTTGTGATTACCGAAAATAAAACTATTATAAAGACGGTTTTAAATAACGATTTCATAGTATATATTTATTAAAAGGAGTTTAATTGTATGATTATTTCTTGCTTATATTCAAAAAAAGTATATGTTGACAGTGAGCAAACAAAAGAAGAGTTGGCACAAATATTTGCTAAAGCATCGCATGCCAAGGTGGGAGAATGGTTTGAGTGCGACAATCAAATGGCAGGGGTTTTGAATGCAAAATTAAATAATAATAAAAAAATATATATTGTAAAACCATTAGATACTTTTGAGGGCGTTGCTAGCAAATTGGGAGTTGAAGTTGAATATTTAAAAAAACAAGCAAATACAAAAAATCTTTTTGTGGGGCAAAGAATTACATTTTAAATGGTTGAAAAAAAAGACGGATTATTATATACTTGTTTTTAAGTTTTGGTTAAAAGGTGGGTTTGCAAAATAGACCTGCTTGAAAAATAGGCAAAATTTGTGAGCGTAATTTTTGTTGTTAATGCAAAAAGTGTTTGCTTAAATAATACTAAAGTGAGAATTTTATGATTGAAGTTAAACAAATAAATTCTAAAAGAGATATCAAGAAATTTGTAGATTTTCCAACTAAACTTTATGACGGAGTTAAAGAATATTCATACCCTTTGCGTTCTGACGAGTTGGCAAAATTTAATCCTAAAAAAAATTCATCTTATAAACATTGCGATGTTGCCTTGTTTTTGGCGTATAAAGACGGCAAAATAGCGGGCAGAATTTGCGCCATTGTGCAAAAACTATACAATGAAAAAGTCAATGAAAAACGCGTGCGCTTTACTCGTTTTGATTGCATAAATGATTTAGATGTCGCCAAAGCATTGCTTGATACCGTAGAGCAGTGGGCAAAAGAGAAGGGCATGGAGATTGTTCATGGTCCACTCGGATTTAGCGATTTAGATGTTGAAGGCATGATTTGTGAGGGCTTTAACGAGCGTTGCACTTTTGAAGAAAGATATAACTTTCCTTATTATAACGACTTGGTTGAACAATGTGGCTATGTTAAAGAGATTGATTGGCTAGAACGCAAAATTTACCCTCCAAAGCAAAAAAATGAAAGGGTTGACCGCATTGCCGAAATTGTTGCAAAACGCTATAAACTTAAATTTGCAAAAGAAAAGTCAAAAAAGGTGTTTTTAAAAAAATATAAAGATGGCATTTTAGATGTGCTTGACCAATCTTATTCTCAACTTTATGGCGTTGTGCCTTATACTGAAGATTTAAAAAAAGAACTGCTTGCTCAGTTTAAAACCTTTATAGATTTGCGCTTTATGTTTGTTATTACAAACGAAAAAGATGAGGTCGTTTGCTTTGGTGTTTCAATTCCGCAACTTAATGAAGCCGTGTATAAGTCTAAGGGTAGGTTAACCATTCCAGCACTGTTTAGAGTTTTAAAAGCATTAAAGCACCCAACTGTTGTTGATTTTGCCATAATTGGGGTTCGTCCTGATTATGCAAACGATGGTGTTGGTGCAATGGCTGTTAAATACTTAATGGACAACATGGAACGCGAGGGCGTTCACACATGCGAAACTAACATTTGTTTGGAAACAAACACGCGTATAAACGCTATTTGGAGTTATTTTGACCACGACCAACATCGCAGGAGTCGTGCTTATGTTAAAAAATTGGTTTAAAAGGAAAAAATTATGGAAAACAATAATATTCAAAATTTATCAAATGAGTTTGATATAAGAAAAGAAAAAATAAACATGCTTGATAAGCAGGGCGAAGTTGTTTATAAAGAAAAGTTTGACCGCACGCACACAATTAAAGATGCTCGAGAACTAGCCGAGGGCACAAAAGTTAAGGTTGCTGGCAGAATTGTGTTTAGACGCATAATGGGCAAGTTTGGATTTATGCAAATTAGAGATTTAGAAGCAAAAATCCAAATAAGTGTTGGAAGAAACGAACTTGATGAACAAGCCTATGATTTTTATAAAAAAATGATAGACATTGGCGACTTTGTTGGTGTTGAGGGAGAACTTTACACAACTCAAACTGGCGAAGTTACTGTTAAGGCGCACAGTGTAACACTTCTTTCAAAGGCGCTCAGACCGTTGCCAGAAAAATTCCACGGTTTGACTGATTTAGAGGCAAAATATCGCCAAAGATATTTAGACCTTATTTCAAACGACGAGGCACGCCAAGTTTTTATTGGCAGAAGCAAACTTTTGGGATTCATTCGCAAATATCTTGGCGAAAATGGCTTTTTGGAAGTTGAAACTCCAATACTTCAAACTGCAGTTTGTGGCGCAAGTGCAAGGCCTTTTTACACTCATCATAACGCACTAGACAAAGAATGCAATTTGCGTATTGCCCCAGAAACATACTTAAAACAATGCATTGCTGGCGGATTTGACCGCGTTTTTGAAGTTGCAAAATGCTTTAGAAACGAGGGAATGGATACTCAACACTTGCAAGAATTTACTCAGGTTGAATGGTATGCTTCTTATTGGAACTTTGAAGATAACATTAAATTCTTCCAAGGCTTTATTAAAAACCTTTTGCTTGAGTTAACAGGCAAAACCACAATAGAAAAAGACGGCCAAGTGCTTGATTTTGGCAAAGAAAATTTTGACCGCATTAACTATGTTGAAAAAATGCGCGAAATTTTGGGTTTTGACTTTTTGGCATGCAAAGAGCCAGAAGAGTTAAAGGCAAAAATTGTTGAAAATGGCTTGTTTGGCATGGCGGAACTTGAAGATTATAAATCGCTTAGCCAAATAATTGACTTTGTTTATAAAAAGAAAATTAGAGAACATATTGTTCAACCAACCATTTTATATAACTATCCTGCTGTGCTTATTCCACTTGCAAGACGCAATGACGCCGACACAAGAATTATTGATGTGTTCCAAGTTGTTGTTATGGGTACCGAACTTTGCAAAGCATATTCAGAACTTGTTAATCCAATTCAACAACGCGAAGCGTTTGAGGCTCAACTAGAAGCCAAAAAGCAAGGCGATGATGAAACAATGGATTTAGATGAGAGTTTTATGCTTGCAATGGAACACGGAATGCCACCAATTAGTGGACTTGGCTGTGGGTTAGACCGCTTGTTGATGCTTATTTATAATCAAGCAAGCGTTAGAGATGTTGTGTTGTTTCCACTAATGAAATAGAAAAAAATATTGGGCTTGCGGGCTAGGAATTTTGCGAGCAAAATTCCGTCGCTTAGCGCCCATATTTTTTTCTTAAACCGACCAAACGCGAGTTTACGCAAGCAAGTTGCTACAACTCGGTCGGTACTCTCGTGCGAAGCAGTTGCTAACGGAGGAAATAAGACTATTGAAAATTTATGATATTGGGCTTGCGGGCTAGGAATTTTGCCAAAATTGCCTAAAAAAAGTTCTACAAACGGACAAAATTGTCAAAAATTGGTTGTTAAAACGGATTTTGCATATAAACCCTCCACACTCAAATTGTGAGTGGAGGGTTTTATTTATCCACAAAAAAGAATAAAAAAATTGGGAAAATGAAAAATTATTGAAAAAGCATTAAAAATCAGTTGACAACTTCGCGGGGGGGGGTACACTTTAAGTGAAAAGTGAAAAAAGGAGAAAAACATGAAAAAGAAATTTGGATTGTGGTTCAACATAGTAACCATCTGCCTATGCGTATGCGCAATAGCCATAGGCGTTTACTCAGCAACCACAGCAAACCTCAACGCCAGTGGTAAACTAGGCTTTACAGCCCATGGCTGTGATGTAGATGTAAGTGGTACAATAGTAGGCCACGCAACAGGTAACACAGCAGATGGCTTGCCAGTAACCACGCCAGAGAGTTTGGGAGCAACAGTAGAGGTGCGTAGTGATACAAAAACACTAGACCTAGGCTCGCGCTACTTTACAGACATGGCATCAACCGATGGCAGTGCAGAAGATATTGTTGTTACACTCACAGTAACAAATAAGTCAAAATTTAAAGTAACAGCCACATTTGGAACAATAACAACTCCAGATGGAGTAACAGCAACCCCAAGCCCAGCCAGT
>JAFUKB010000045.1 GCA_017467895.1 Clostridia bacterium | reverse complement strand
GTGCAGTAAAGGCAATTTTACCACCAACATTTAATGTGGCTGTGGTTGCTGAGTAAACGCCTATAGCCACTGCGCATAAGCACAAGCAGATGGTTACTATGTTTAACCACAAACTAAATTTCTTTTTCATGTTTTTTCTCCCTTTATTTTTTAAAATATCATCAGATATCAATAATTTATTCCTATATGTATTATCTTATCATAATTTTAAACATTGCATTCCATACTGTCAACTAAATTTGCACCAACTTTATAAAAATTATTCCCATAAGTGGTAAACTGTTTACATGTTAAGACTAAAAGAACTAAGAAAAGAAAAAAACAAGACACAAAAAGATATTGCAAAACTTACTGACTACAAACAAACATTGGTATCAAAATGGGAGCATGGAAACCGCGAACCCGATACCGAAACACTTATTAAACTTGCAAACTATTTTAATGTCTCTGTAGATTATTTAATTGGCAAAGACGACAATACAAACTTTTCATTAAACGACAATTATTCTCATCAACAATTATGTTGTATAAGCATAATTAAAGAATTATCTAAAAAATGTTTAGATAAGGCAGAGATATATTTATCAGCATTACACGACTTAGATACTTAAAATATTCAAAAGAATCAATCTTTTGAATATTTTTTTAGCGCAAAAAAAGCAAGTGCTACCGCGCGACCTTGCTTTTTGCTCTAGTAACAAACAAACATGCGCTCTTATTAAGAATTATTGCTTGTTACATATATATTTTGTATTTATTTTTAAAAATTATTCAAAAATTAATTAAAATTTTAATATTTATCAAGAATTTATTATTTTTTTAACAGTGTTTTAATTTTTTTAACAACGCTATTAACAGTAAAACCAAAATGGCGTTCAAGTTCTTCTTCGGTTCCGCTTTCGCCATAAGTGTGAATATCTATCATCATGTCGTTTGGAGATAAAAATTTAAACCAAGTTGTGTCATTTGATGCCTCAATAACAACCCTATGCTTTGAACCATTAATAACTGAATTTTTATATGTTTCTGACTGTTTGTCAAAAACCTCCAAACACGGGAACGAGCAAACTTCACACTTTATGCCAAGAGTTTTAAGTTCCTGCGCAACCTGCAAAGCCAAAGCCACCTCGCTTCCGCTTGCAAAAAGAGAGACGTCGCCTTTTGAGCCAGCCAACACATAGCCACCCCTTAAAATGTTTTTTGCGCCATAAGTTACATTGCTTAGTTTTTGGCGAGAAAGCGCAAAAGCCGATGGCGTGTCGCCCGCAAGCGCAATTTTATAGCAATGCAAAAGTTCGTTTATATCGGCAGGCCTAAACACATTTAGGTTTGGAATTAATCGCATTTGCCCAAGTTGTTCAATTGGTTGATGAGTTGCACCGTCTTGCCCAACCCTAAAACTATCATGCGAAAATTCATAAAGCACAGGCACATTCATTAGAGCACTCATGCGCATTGGCGGAATCATATAGTTGCAAAAACTCATAAATGTTGAGCAAAATACTGGCGATTCTAAATATAAACTCAAGCCATTACAAATTGCACCCATTGCGTGTTCACGAATGCCAAAGTGAATGTTCCTACCCCTATAATTATTTTTGCTATAATCCCCCGCGTCCTTAACATATGCTTTAACTGACGGAGCAAGGTCTGCAGTTCCGCCAACAAATCTTGGCAATTTTGCCATTAATTCTTTCAAAATTAATTGATTTGCATCGCGAGTGCTCATATCTTCTTTTAAAACATCTTGTTTTAAGAGTTTTAAAACATCAATCTCTCTTTCATCAATAAAACTTTCAAACTGACGACAAAGTTCTGGGTGTGTTTGCTCATATAAGCAATACATACGCTTCCATTTTTCAAGCGTAATTTTGTTATATCTAACTGACCTAAAGCAGTAATCTTTAACCTCTTTTGTAAACTTTGTAAAGTTTGGCATAAGCAAATCGCGCTTATACTCAATTAATTCTTTATCAGAAAGAGGCATGCCATGAATTTTTTCTGAACCGGCATACGCCGTGCCATAGCCTATGGTTGTATTAAAGATAATAATTGTTGGTTGTTTAGACTTTTTGGCTTTTGCAATAGCCCTTGTGCAATAAAAATAACTGTTGCCATTTTTTACTTTGATAACATTAAAGCCCATTGCACTGAATTTTTTTGCAATGTTTTCAGTGTTAGAAAGCGACACTTTGCCATCAATAGTAATATTATTTGCATCATAGAGCAAAATTAATTTTTTAAGTTTTAATGTGCCAGCCAAACTGCAGGCTTCCATTGCAACACCCTCTTGCAAACATCCGTCACCACAAAAACAATATGTGTAATTATCAATAATATTTGCCTTTTGTGCGTTATATCTGGCCGCAACCATGGTTTGACCAATTGCCATACCCACCGCGTTTGCAATGCCCTGACCAAGTGGGCCTGTTGAGGTTTCAACAAATTTTGTTTTGCCAAATTCAGGGTGACCGGGGGTTTTTGAGCCTATTCTTCTAAACTTTTCTAAATCATCATCACTTACACCCATGCCAAACAAATTTAAAAGAGAATAATAAAGCGCACTAACATGCCCAGCCGAAAGTACAAACCTGTCACGAGCAAAAAACTCGCTGTCGTTTGGGTTAAAAAAATAGTGATCTTTAAAAAGAGAAAACAAAATTGGCACAGCGCCAACGCTTGAGCCAGTATGCCCTGATTTTGCATTTGAAATAACACTTGCACTCATTAATCTTAGTTCGTTAATACATTTTTGATTTATGTTCATAAAATTCTCCGTTATTTTGGCGTTTTTAAAGCATTTATTATCTTTTTTACACAGTCATTTTCATTAGTATTATTTAATTCTATGCAATATTCTGTGCAGTTTTGCATACAAATTGTTAATTCATCATAAGCAATAAGCGGTACAGTAAGTTTATCTTCTTCATCTCGAGCATCGTCTTGCTCCTTTAATGCCTCTTCGCTAAGTTTTAAAAATATCGACAAGCACTTTTTATTTATTTCTTTATTATTGCCATCTTTAATATATAAATCATATGGCATATTTATTATTGTGTTTTCATATTCTTTTGCACTTAAAGCAATTTTTTGCACTTGTTTATCAAAATATTCAACACCGGCTTTTTGAACAACATTTTGCTCACTCTCTAAATTGTAAGATATCAGCGCATTAATGTCAAGGTAGAACATATCAAAAAAATCTGACAACCGTTTTGCCACCCTAGCGCCAAAATTGTAATCTAAACAAACCAAAAGAATATTGCTCTGCATAATTTATATGATATCAAAAAATGAGAAAAGAAGCAAAAAAATTATAACAATTTATTTTTACAAGGCATGCATTAAAAAAATCCTAGCAAATGCTAGAATTTTTTTAGAGTTTAAAAATAACTTATTTATTAAAAATTGCTTCAATTTAATTAATTTTTGACAGTTATTTTCAATTATTTATATAACTTATCCATTTTTCTCTTAGAAACGATGAAGTAAACAACAACGCCTGCAAGAACAACAACAGAAACAACAATTAATACAGTTCCAACAACTTCGGTGCTAGACATACCATCACGCGCCTGTGAAGTAATTGTAAATGTTTTAACCTCAGTAGTAGTTAAGCCGGCATCATCGGTTACAGAGAACTTAAGTTCATATTCACCTGCTTCGGTTAAGTCAAAGATATATTTTGTGCTTGTGCTTGCTGTATTCTTTTTAACTTCTGTTCCGTTTACGAAAAGTGTTACTTTAACATCGCTCTTTTCAAGGTCAGTTGTTTTGCTGTCTGCAACGGTTATATAGTTTTTAGTATCAGCCAAGTCGATTGTAATTGTGTCGCCTACACTGTATGTGGTTTCTGCAATTTTGTCAGACACAACCAAGGTTGGAGCAACTAAATCACCAATTTTAATTGTTTTTGTAACTGAGTTTGAGTTGCCTTGTTTGTCATATGCTGTATAAGTGATTGTATACTCAGCATCGTTAGCAAATGTGTAATACATTAAGCCAGATTTAGAATTTAAACCATTTTTGTATTCAGCAAGCATGTCGCTCATTTTAATTGTACGAGTTGTTTTGCTTGAAGAAATAACAATAGTTGATTTTTCTGCATCAATACCAGAAGTATCACTTGCAGAGAAAGTAGGAACTAAAATTTTTGTACCTTTTGCATATGCTGGCAAAATTGTTTGCTTTTCTGCAGTGTCGTTTAACAATTCTGTTTCCCAATTAACATTGATTTTTGGACCTTTTGTATCTTTTACTGTAATAGTAAAATCAAAAGTTTCTTCGCTTACAATGTTGTTAATGTTTGCTTTTTCATACATTACATATTGTAATTTATATTCGCCAATTGCTTTTGGTTTGAATTCAGATTTGTTAAGTTCATAATCGCCTGCTGCGGTTTTGCATGTTACATAGTAATCATACTTATCAGCATTTGTTCCAACGATTTGTGCTTGAGTGAGTTTATATGCACCATCAAGTTCCAAAGTTGTGTCTGTTATGCCAAGGTTAGCAAAACGAAGTGAACCAGTGTATGCTGCGTCAGTTACTGTGTACTCAAAGAATTTAACAAGCACATTGCCTGCAGCGTCAACAACTTTAACTGCAACTTGATATGTTCCTGCAGTTGCTGCAGTAAATTGTGCGTTAGAAACATAAAGTGCATCGCCAATTTTGATTGACCAAATATCTTGTGCTGTATAGTTAGTTACAACGCCTTGTGCGTCTGTGCATTTAACCGAAACGCTTGCATTAAGAGCATCAACACCAGTACCATCGGTTGTTGTTTCGTCTGCAAAAATAACTTTAGGGATAACAATTCTTGCGCCTTGTTGATAGGTGTAAGAATAACCTGTTTCTTCAACAACATCAATAATTGTTGGTTTAACAGTGCCATAGTTAGGAGATTTTAAGTCAATTTCCTCTTCAATAACGGTTTCTTTTCCGCCGTCGTTGATTGCTTTTGCATAAATTGTTACTTTTGTTGCACCTGTTGGAGCGCTAGAAGTGTCAATAACAAACTTGCCCTCGTCATTAAGTTCAAGTGTGGTTTCTTCAGCACCGGCAACATCATATTTATAATAAACTTTTGTTTCTAGGCGTGCATCGTTTGCGTCAGAAGCGGTAATATTACTGAATTCAATTTTTTCGCCAAGTTCTACACTTGAGAAGAATGTGTCATTAAATTCTACAGTTGGTTTAAGTTCCAAAGAGGTAGAATTGTCAATCCAGTCAAAGTTAGAGTCAATAGTGATTTTATATTGAACAGACTTTTTGTTGCCATGAGCGTCGGTTACAGTGTAATAAACATAATAATAACCATCTTTCAAAGTAACTTCGTCTTTGTCGATTACAATATATTTGCTTGCATCGTAAGTTGTTGTATCGTCATTGAAAACAATTTCTTTGCAAGCATCTTCTTTGTTTGTGCTTTTATAGATTTCTTCACGACTGCTGTTTTCAATTTTTCTTTCAAATGTGTAATCAGCATAGTCAAAAGTGCCAAGATCTTCAGCGTAGATTGCTTTAATAATAACTGGTTCTGCACCAAATGTTGTTTTTAAAGCATAGTCTTTGTTTTTTAATGCTTTTAAAGCATCTGCATCGGCAGCGTCATAAGCGTCAACAACAATAGGTGTTGGATCCAAAGTGTCTTCAACTGTTTCAATGTTAAATTCAGTTTGTTTTTGATTCAACTCGCCAAACGCGTCACGAACAGTGTAAACAACGCGGTAATATACGCCAACTTCATCAGCAGTAAATTCATAAACACCATCTTCGTTTTTAGTGATAATTAAAGTGTCTGTGTTGTTAACTTTTGCTGTTGAAGCAATAGGTGTTGTGCTTCCGTTTTTATAAACCTCAACAGTATAATAAACAGGAACTGCTTCATTGCCTGCTTTTGCAGTTATTGCAGGAAGTTCAACTGTTTTGCCAACATTAACACTGTTTGGTTTTTCGCTTGAGTAAACAAGTGTAAGTTCGTGCTCATTTTCATAAGAAGTTGCACTTACTGCGTTAAACTCTGTTTTTGTTTCTGCCAAATAATCACCCTTAACACCACTATTATTTTTATATGCAGTGTAAGTGATGATATAATAGCCTTCTTCAATGTCAATAGTGTTAAAATCTACAACTTTTGAGGTAGAAATATCAGAAGTAGCATAAGAAGGTGTTTGCAAAGTGATGTCAACAATAGCGTCAACAACATCGCCATCTTCATCTACAACTTTATATTCAGGCACATTAAAAGAACCTTTAAATGCATTGCCGTCAGCATCTTCAACAGCAACCTTGCTTGGCAAAAGGTTTGCATTGTTGCTTAAAAGTTCAACACTATAAGTTGTCATTTCAGACACAAAAGTAAGTTCGCCAACATAATTACCATAAGTGTAAGTAATTGTGTAAGCGCCTATTTCGGTAACCTTAAATGAAGAAGAAGTAATTTTGTCGCCAGAAGGAGTTGTTACTTCAAAAGTAGCATCTTGCTCTGCGCCTGTTGCATCAATAACTTTTGCAGCAGGAACTTCAAATGTTTCATTAAGTTTAACCGTTTTTTTGTATTGGTTAGAATTTGCAATTTGCAAAGTGTTTTTGTAATTTTCAGTTGAATCTGCGTGAACAACTGATTTTACATTATTGTCACCATATACATTGTTTAAAGTAGCCGCCGATGTGCTTGCAACACCCGCTGTTGTTGCAACAGCCAAAACCACCGCAGCAGTTCTCTTTAACGATTTTTTCATTTTGTCGCTCCTAAAAAATGTTTTATAACGACATAAGTTTATACTATCACAAATAAATTGTCAACGAAATTAACTTATTTCTAAAGTGCAAAGGCATATTTATTGTGCAAACATATATTAAAATATTTCAATATTCAATATTAAATAAATTTTGCCCTTGAACTAGCACATAATCCCCTATATCGTTCGAAGTTATTGTGCGCATGCAATTTTCTTTTATGTTGTAAGGTTTTGTATTAATTGCACTAATTTGAAAAAAATTTGTCACAAATAATAATCACTAGGCATACAAAATAAATGTTTTTATTTTATACCCTTTATTTATATTTACCATTTTTAATAGTTATCTGCAAAAACTCAAAATTATCTTTATGTCCTTTAATATATAAAAGACAACATTCAGTTTTTTCGTGTTATTCTTGCATTCTTAAAAAAATCAGGAAAGGTGTATTCCCTCTCCCGATTTTGTTAAAATTTATGTACTTAACCTCTGCAACCGCAAGTGTCGTGTCCTCCACACATGTTTATAAGCAAGAAAATTAACACAAACATTTTTAAGTTTTCACATGTGAACAAATCACAAATGTTAAAATTGCAACCGCATTTTGAAAGCAATAACCAGATTAAGATAAGTGAGCAACAATCATTATCGCCTCTGCCATCGCCACCGTGTCCGCCAAAAAAACCATTAAATAAATTCATACAAAAACACTCCTTTTATAGTTTTAATCCTGCATCACCTTGCCTGCCGGCAATAGGCAAAGCGTGCGAAATACATAATCTTGTGTATTCTTTTTTTCGCTTTTCGCTTGTTACATATCACTATATTTAGAGTGTTTAAAATTTGTTACATTAATTTTACATATATTTTATAATTTCTGCTTTTAGTTCAGCAATTCCAATATTTTTTTTAGCCGAAATGCAAATGCCGTCATCAAACTTATTTTTATCAACCAAATCGCACTTGTTATAAACTTTTAAAACTGGCGCAATAATTTTATTTTTTTCCAATACATCGTTAACAGTTTCTATTTGTTTGTCGTGGTCAATGTTAGATGCATCAATAACATGCAAAATTAAATCAGCATCTTTTGCCTCTTCTAACGTTGAAGCAAACGCGTCAACCAAATTGTGTGGCAACTTACTAATAAAACCAACAGTATCAGTGAGCACAATTTTTTTACCATATTCCAAATACACATTTCTGCTAGTTGTGTCAAGAGTTGCGAACAATTTGTCATCGGCATATATTCCCGCCTTAGAAATTAAGTTTAACAGTGTGCTTTTGCCTGCGTTTGTGTAGCCAACAATGGCAACCTTAAACACACCACTTGTGTTCCTGCTCTTTTTTTGAACCTCGCGGTTTTGTTTTATTTTAACAATCTCTTTTTCAAGTTTTAAAATGTTGTCTTGGGCAATTCGCCTGTCAAGTTCTAACTTGGTTTCGCCGGGTCCGCGCATGCCAACACCGCCAGAGCCAAAACGCCCAGAAGTGCCTTTTATGCTTGCAAGCCTTGGCAAGTTGTATTTTAACTGTGCAAGTTCAACTTGTAATTTGCCCTCATTAGAAATTGCTCTGCCTGCAAATATGTCCAAAATTAACATAATGCGGTCAATAACTTTAACGCCAAAAATTTCACTCAAGTTTTTTGCTTGTGAGCCTGAGAGTTCATCATCAAAAATAACCAAATTTGCTCCAGTTGATTCAATCATTTGCTTAACTTCCTCAACTTTGCCCTCGCCAATTAGTGTTGCGGGTGTAACTTCGCGTATTAACTGATGTGTTTTACCAAGAACTTCAACCCCCGCCGTTTCGGCTAACCTCTCTAGTTCTTTAAGTTGAGCGTTGACATCTTCTTTGTTTCTATAAATTATTCCAACCAATACTGCCCTTTCTGTTTCTTTTTGTGTTGAATATGCCATAAAAAAATACCTCCCGCAAAAAAGTAAAAACAGTATATATTAAAAAAACAAAATAGTCAATTTTGAATTATTATTTCTCACTCTCAACAACTTTTCCAGTTTCAACATCAATCAACAAACTATATCTTTTCCCCGAACGGTCAATTATTGAAAAGTACCAATAAACAACATTAAACTCTCGCTCATAAACTATTTTTAAATACCCCTCGGCATTTAATTTGCCATTAAAAAACAAACGCTCTAGTTCTGTTTGTAAATTTTTCGCACCTATTTCTATTGCTTGAATATAACCAACCTTCCAACTTGATGATTTGTTTTCAAGCACCACAACAAAATCTCCAACAGTAAGTTTAATTTGCGAATCGTCATCAACTTTTCTTCCAAGATCTGCCATGAACAAATCTTCATAAGGGCTATGATATAAAATTACCTCATTCTTTTTTCCGTTTATGTCAACACTTGCCTTTAATGAACTCTTGTTATTTGGCACAACAAAGCCCACACTTAAAACAGCACAATCTACTTTGTTGGCGCTAACTCCGTCATAAAAAAATTGCTCCTCACGCACTCCAGACGAAAGTTCTGCAAAAACACCTTGTGCCTCGCCATAAAAATAATTGGTGCGCATATCTGACATATTGTTAAAAACAATGCTCTCTATTTGATTATCACATGCGCAAAAAATAACTGCCAAGCATAAAATAAAAACAATTAAAAATTTTTTCATAATACAATGTATGATTAGTTGTATTAATATATTTTTTTATTGTAGCAATATATTTTGAATTTTTTGTCAAAAATGATAACATAACAAAAATAAAGGAGAAAAAATGAAACTAAAACAAATATACTTAGACGCATTAAAAAATGGCTATGCTCTTGGTGCATTTAATTTTGTAAATCTAGAAAGCATGACAGCCATTTTAAATTCCGCACAAAAACTTGGCACCCCTGTTATTGTTGCTGTTAGTGAAAGCGGGTTTAAATATATGGGCTTTGAATTTTTAAAAGGTTTAATTGAGTCTGCTCGCAAAACATATTCTGTTGATTTTTTTGTGCATTTAGACCACGGCAAAACTTTGGAGATGTGCAAACAAGCAATAGATTGCGGATTTGATTCGGTTATGATTGACGGTTCTGCTCTGCCACTTGAGCAAAACATTGCATTGACAAAGTCCGTAGTTGATTATGCTCACAAGTTTGGAGTTCAAGTTGAGGGCGAACTTGGCAAACTTAAAGGTGTTGAAGATGACACATGTTCAAACGAGCATTTATTTACCGACCCCGTTGAGGCAAAAATGTTTGTAGAACAAACGGGAGTTGACAGTTTGGCTGTTGCTATTGGCACAAGCCATGGTGTTAACAAATTTTCTGGAGAAGCAAACATAAGAATAGACATATTAAAACAAATTGAACATGCAATACCAAACACACCACTTGTTTTGCACGGTGCTTCTTCTGTACCTCAAGAAATTTGCAAAGAACTTATTGCTCTTGGTGCACAACTTAAAGACGCAAAGGGCGTACCTGAAGAAATCTTGGCTCAAGTTTCAAAAAATAATCATATTGTAAAAATTAATGTAGATTCTGATATTCGCCTTGCAACAACATTAGCAGTAAGAAAATGCCTTACAAACAAGCCTAGCGAAATTGACATGCGCAAATATTTAGGCGAAGCAAAAAACAATATAGAAACTCTTGTAGAAAATAAAATAAAAAATGTTTTTAACACAAAAACAAATAACAATTAACATATTTTACAAAAAAAACCTTAAAACGCATTGTTTTAAGGTTTTTTTTGCTATTCATCTTGTTCATCTTGAATATTGTTTTCAATTTGCGCCTGATTATTTTCAATTTTAGCCGTTTCCACAAATTGTTCTAATGAAATTTGTTCATTTAAAACCTGTTCATTATTTTTATGTTCTTGTTCTGTTTTTTCATTGTCGGCTTTAAGTGGCAAAAAGCCCTGCCCCATTGCTTCACTTACCGAGGTTGAATACATAAAAGCATTTTTATCAATACTTGCAACAACTTGTCTTAATCTAACCGACTCCGACCTTGTTAAAACTGCAACAAGCATTTTGCTTTCTTTGCCTGTATACATGCCAGTTGCGCTAAGCCCCGTAACGCCTCGTTGCATTTTGGTCATAATTGCATTGGCTATTTCTTCATATTTTGTAGAAATAATATAATAAGCACGTACACCTTGCACGCCGGCAACAATAACATCAGAGAGTTTTGTCATAATCCAAATAGAAACAAGTGAATAAAGCGCAAGTTTTAAATCTCCATATGCAATAAATGAAAGTGCAACAACAATAAAATCAACAATTAACACCAAGTTGCCAACGGTCATAAATTTAAACTTTTTTCCAAGAATGTTTGCAAGCATATCACTGCCACCTGTTGAGCCATGTCCACGGAACACAAGCCCCAAGCCAATGCCCATAAGCACGCCACCATAAATTGCATAAAGAAGCAAATCATTTGATGAGTTTAGCCCAATATCAAAACTGCATACTTCCATAAATATTGAATAACTAACAACCCCTATTGCCGAATTAACTGCAAAGTTTACTCCCATTCTTTTAAATGACAATAAAAACAATATTGCATTTATTCCCAAATAAAATATTGAGGCAGAAATATTAATTCCAACATGCTCATTTAAAACATTTGAAATAATTGAACTAAGCCCCGAAAATCCACTTGGAGAAATATGATGGGCGTCCAAAAATACATTAAATGCAAAACCCATTAAAAAGGTGCCCACAATAACCAAGAGGGCATTAAAAATGTATTGCATGCTATTTTTTGTAAATATTTTTTTCATAATTATCCTATTTTTAATTAATTTTTCATGTAACAAATGTTGAGTTTGCACCAGCGCGCAAGTGCGCCGAACTCGGCGCAAAATTGCATTCGCAATTTTAAAAATTTTGCCATGGCAAAATTTTCCTTGCGCGCCCAGTTGCAATTATTCGTTTAATGGCAGGGTAGATTTTGCCGTAAGCGAAAAATCTGCACACTTTAATCCATTTAATAATTCATAATATGCCACGGATCCAATCATTGCTGCGTTGTCAGTGCAAAACCTTAACTCTGACATAAAAAGTTCGTACCCAAGTTCTTCACATTTTTGTGTTAACTCTGCTTTTAAAAACGAGTTGGCAGAAACCCCACCAGCAACCACAAGTTTTGTTGACCCCAAATCTTTCATTGCTTTTAGCGTTTTGCAAGATAGTTCATTGACCACAAATGTTTGAAAACTAGCCGAGATATCTGCAATGTTAATCTCCTCGCCTTTTTGTTGCTTGTTGTGAACATAATTTATAACTGCAGTCTTTATTCCACTAAAAGAAAAATTGTATGTTCCCGCCAAAATGTTTTTGTGCGCAAAATTAATGTTTGCCGTTCCTTGTTTCGCAAGCCTGTCAATATTTACACCGCCTGGATATTCTAACCCCATAATTCTGGCAACCTTGTCAAACGCCTCACCAACGGCATCATCAACTGTGCTTCCCACACATTCAAATTCGGTATAAGATTTAACATTTAAAATTGCGGTGTGCCCACCACTTATTAAAAGACAAGTAAACGGCGGTGCTAATTTTTCATGAGAAATATAGTTGCTTGCAATGTGACCTTTTATGTGATTAATTGCCAAAAGCGGTTTGTTAAGTGCATACGCCAAACCTTTTGCATAATTAACGCCAACCAAAAGCGCACCCAAAAGCCCAGCGCCATATGTTACTGCGATTGCATCAATGTCATCAAAGGTAAGGCTTGCTTCTTCAAGTGCTTGCTTGCACACATTATCAACTGCCAAAATATGATTGCGTGAAGCAACCTCGGGGACAACCCCTCCAAAGCGCTTGTGAATTGGAATTTGTGTTGAAATAACACATGATAAAACTTTGCGCCCGTTTTCAACCACAGCCACACTTGTTTCATCACACGAAGATTCTATTGCAAGAATTTTAACGCTTGCTTTGCCTTTTAAATCTTCCAATTTTTTATCCATTTGTTCTTTCAACATAATTATCTCGATTTAATTAAATAGTCATTAATAAATTGTTGCAGGTTGCCATTCATAACGCTTTGAATGTCAGTGTTCTCAAAATTCGTCCTATGATCTTTAACCATTGTGTATGGTTGAAAAACATATGACCTAATTTGACTTCCCCACTCAATTTTTTTAATTTCGCCACGAATGTTGTTTAGTTTTTCCAACTCTTCCTCTTCGGCTTTTTGTGCAAGTTTGCTATAAAGCATTTTCATGCACATTTCTCGGTTTTGAATTTGACTGCGTTCGTTTTGACACGCAACAATAATTCCTGTAGGAATATGCGTAATTCTTATAGCACTTTCGGTTTTGTTTACATGTTGACCACCCGCACCGCTAGAGCGATATGTGTCTACTTTTAAATCTTCTTGCCTAATAACAATGTCTTGCACTTCATCAAGTTCAGGCATAACATCTAAACTTGCAAAACTCGTATGCCTGCGTGCATTTGCGTCAAAAGGCGAAATTCTAACCAGCCTATGCACACCTTTTTCACACTTTAAATAACCGTATGCATTTTGACCAACAACCGTAAATGTTATGCTTTTAAGCCCGGCATCGTCGCCGTCTAAACTGTCTAAAACTTTAATTGTGAAACCCTTGCTTTCTGCATACATAACATACATTCTGTATAGCATGCTAACCCAATCTTGCGCCTCGGTGCCACCTGCCCCTGCATGTAATGTTAATATGGCATTGTTTGCGTCATATTTTCCAGAAAGGAGAGTTTCAATTTTAAAATCATTTAAAAAGTCTTCTAACTTTTTTAAAGTTTCTAAAAGCATGCTTTCGGTTTCATTATCAAACTCAAGTGACAATAACTCAAATGCAGTTTCGCACTCATCTATTAAGTTTTGAGCAAACGCCAACTTTTCTAATTTTTGCTCATTTGCCCTAAGTTCTCTTCCAACCTTGCCAACACGCTCTTGATTTAAATAAAAATTAGTGGATTCTTGTTCTTGTTGTAATTCTTTAATTTTTTTATTAATGCCGTATGGGTCAAAGACACTCCTTTATTAAACTAAGTTGAGTTTTTGCCTCGTCGAGCCTTTTTAATTCATTTTCAATTATTATCATTTTTTCTCCAAATATTAATTAAATTAATTTTTTTCACTTATCTTTGCATGTTTATTAAACTAATAAAAAGCAAAAAACAATTTTTCCTAAAAATATTCTCTAATAAACAATTAGAGAATACTCTTAATAATTTAAAAAGTCAACCACCGCCAAAAATGTTACATATTGTTTTTTTGTGCGCGTGAAAGTTCTTTTAAAGTAAAATTAATTTTGTCGCTTTTGATAATTTCTTTAACAATAATTTCAAGCATTTTGCCTTTTGAATAATCAGTCTCGGCAATATAATTAATTTTGTTTTTTGCCAATAATTCTATTAAATATGCTTTTTTAGGACTATTTTTTTGATAAACTCCAATGGCCTTACCACCACTTTTCATAACAAGTCGCATGCAAGGAATATCAGTGTCACTGTCACCAATATAAATCATATTTTCAAAAGGAACAAGCCTATTTTCGTGGTCAATAAACTCATTTATGCTATCATCGGTTTCGTCTAAACAGCCCTTGTTTACTCTGTACAAAAACTGTGTTTTGTTTGTGTAATTTACCGAAATCGCTGGCCAAATTGGCTCGCCGTGTTCGTTATAAATATAAGAACAAGCATAAATTTTTTTAAAATACTTTGAAATTGAGGTTCCTTCAATCATCTCTTTAATGCCCGAAGAAACAATATAATGCTCTATTTTAACACCAAGTTCGTTACCATATTCATTTATGCGATCAAACCATGTTTCAACACCATTATATAATTTTATTTTACTGCCATATTCTGCAAACTTTTGTTTTGTTAAAATAATGCCGTGTTGTTTGGCTTTGTCCACCATGGAAAACATGTTTGCAAGCATTCTATCGCTTTTGTTTTTCTCAATAAATTTTGCTTGGTCGTCCCAAAATTCATCTGCAGTTGTGTTTAAATCATTAAAAAAGTCAAACTCTTGCATGTTTTTTGGCGATAATGTCATATCAAAATCGTAACAAATTGCTATTGTGGGTTTTTTCATGTTCTCTCCTTTTTTGTTTCTGTGCTTCCTAGCATTTCTCTTTGAAATGGCGAAACATAATCGCCCTTGCCAGAATGTTTCATGTCCCAAAAGTATCTAATTGCTTCGGCTCTTTTTGTCATATGTTTTTGACAAATATAATTCATGGTTGCGTTGCCATAATAAAACCTGTTAAACAAATATTCAAGTTCCATATTAACAGCATAACTTGCTGGCATTTTAAAATGTTTTTGAATTTCTCGCTTGCGACCATTTATTTTTAACAAAAAATCATTATAACTTTGTAAAACTTTTAAATCGTTTTCTGAATAGTCTATTCTCTCTGCATTATAAATTGCCATAGTAAAAATATGCTTTATGCTTTCGTTATATGCCCTGCTTTCTAGCGGACTCAAATAATAGAAATCCGAAGATAAATATCTGTCAAAATCTGCAGAATCTTTAACATATTTTCTTGCACTTGGGGTATTTTTTAATCTACTTATTGTTATTATGCTGTTTTTGCAAAGTAAAATTTTTTGTCGCAACTCTTCGTCAACAAACTCATATTGTCCAGTTTGCCAATTAATAATTTTACCCTCAACTGGTAATTTCATTAACTCACGCAAAGTTCTAAAATTTTCTATTCCTTTAAACTGAAATATATATTTGCTAATGTCATTTTCTATTATTTTTAAAACACGAACAAAATCTAGTTCATGAATGCTTTCGTGTATGGCAATAATATATGCATCATATCCGGAAGTTTTGCTGACAAAATCAAGTGACAAAAATATTTTGCCTTTTAATGACATTGCTGTATATGCCAAATTATCAAAATTATATTCCGAAAAAAATACAAAATCTGGAAAATCTGTTCCATATCCATTTTTTTGTAAATAATCTTCCGACGCCCATTTCATAAGTTGCAACTTTTCTCCTAAAGTCATTTGACTCCACAGTTGCTCGCAAAAACCAATTTCAAAAGAAATGGGACTAAGTGTAAATTTTTTAAATTTGCCATTAATCTTTAAATATTTAACAAATTTTTCTCCTACACTTTCCAACAAAAAACTGTTAACCAGTTTGTTGTCCTGCTTAACATTTCCGCTTAAAACTAATCCCAACTTCTCAACAAATTTTTTATTGGTCACAAATTTTTCCTTTTCAAACACATTTTACCGCAAAAACACCCAATCGTCAATAACTATGTTTTAACAAAAAAATATATAATCACAACAATATGTTAACACTCAAACTTAATTTATTGAACAAACACATAACTTTAACTCTTACAAAAAAACAACCAACTTTTAATTAGTTGATTGTTTTTAATTTGAAATATATAAACCTTAAAATTTTAAACAATAATAAAATTTAAAAAATACTTAATTAATTGTAATTTGGAATGCAGGACGAACGCCGTATTCTTCGTACACACTGGCATGATTACACTCCATCCTACCACCCCTATCAACACACCAAACATCGGACATGTCATCATCGATAGAGTAGATTTTACCAGCCGAGCGCAACCACCAGTAGGCGGCGCTAGAGGCGTTATTGAGCAAGTATCCTATACCGCAAGAGTCGTCATTACCAAACCATGAGTTATACTCACTGTAACTTAAAAGCCACAATGTTTGGTCATTGGTTGCTGGAATAGTTACATCTGAGCCAGCATCAGAATCTGTTACCGTTTCACTTCCACAGTCCTTTAGTTCAATCGTTCCCCAAATTTCTGATGACGAAAAGTTATAGCGTGCATCCATTGATCCTGCGCCGGTGCCGTTAATGTAGGTTTGGATTGTTGAGCCACCGTAGTTTGCACCATAGTTATTTTCTGCAGTCCTGCTAGAATTAAAGAATATAGTGTCACCGCCAGTGCTATTTTCCAAGATATATTCCGAGATAAACACATAGGTGCCTGCTTCTACACTTGTAACTTGCGTTGATTTTAATGTTTCAAATGTTCCAGCGTTATCTTTTGCTATTGCATACCATCTGATTGGGTTGCCTGTGTCTGGATCTGTGCCCATGTTTACAAACAGTTTGTTATCTGCAACATAGAATGGTGAAACATACTTTTCTAAATGCAATGATATGTTTACATTATCCGAACTTGGTGTTACTCCATTTGCTGTGCTTGTTAGTGTTAATGTAAATGTTAGGCTTTCGGTTGAGTTTTGAGTTATCTTTACATCTTCTGTTGGAGATTCTATTGCAACTGGGCTTGTTGCTGTTGCGCTTGTTACGCTCGCCACAATATCAAACTTTGATGTGTTTGTTATTGCCAGTGTTATTACAATAGGGGCTAC
>JAFUKB010000044.1 GCA_017467895.1 Clostridia bacterium | reverse complement strand
GTGCAGTAAAGGCAATTTTACCACCAACATTTAATGTGGCTGTGGTTGCTGAGTAAACGCCTATAGCCACTGCGCATAAGCACAAGCAGATGGTTACTATGTTTAACCACAAACTAAATTTCTTTTTCATGTTTTTTCTCCTTTTTCACTTTTCTACTTAAGTGTACCCCCCCCCGCAAAGTTGTCAAACGATTTTCAACAATTACAAAAACTTTTTTGCTTGACCACATTTTGGCTTCTTTTTTTAATGGGCATAATTAGTTTTATGTGCAAATTTTTATGTGTGTCTTAAATTTGTTTAATATACTCATTTTGAGTATATATTTTAATAATATTCATTTTTGCACCTTGAGTCAAATTTTTATGACATGATTTCATGTTATATTTTTTGCTTGTAAAAAAATATAGTTTTTTCATATTTAAGGGTTCAATATTTCCTACCACCAAAAGAAAACACTCATTTTGTTCGTGTTACTCTTGCATTCTGAAAAAAAACAAACCCTAATTATTAATTAGAGTTTGTGCAATTAAATTAAAAAGTATTGCAAAATATGTTGGTTACTTTACAAACACAATGGTCATGCCTGCATTTGCATGATTCAAGTCTTCGCCGTCGTAGCCACTTTTTAATGTGGTTAAAAGTTTAAAGCACTTTGGATTTTCAAGATTCCAATCTTCGCCAAGAATATAGTCTTTTATTATTCTTTGTTTTTTTAATGAGGCAAGCCTTTCTCGCACGGCTTGACAAATAAGCCCACCAACGCCATTACTGCCATAGCCGTGAATAAACTTAATTGCCTTAACGCCAGCAACTTTTGCACACTCAATTTCTAACTCCATATTGCAAAGAGCAATTTCAACGGGAGGCATATCATCTTTTAAATTTACTACAATTAAATCGCTATTCATAAATTAATTATATATCTTTTAAAAATTAATTTCAAACAAACTATAAAAATACTAAAATTTTAACATTTTTTATTACAATTTAAAAAATTGATATTTTTTTGAGCATATAAAACAACTCGCACAAAAAGTTAAGCGTTTAAAAATATAAAAAACAGTCAATAAATCAACCAACTGGAGGTATACTTTTTTGAGAGCAAATGTAAATGCATTAAACGAAATTAAGCAAAGAATTGCAAATTTAAAAGGTAATTCTGTTAACTTAAGCGTAAATCGTGGAAGAAAAAAAATAGATAAGTTGCAGGGATTTATTGAAAACATATATCCAAGCGTTTTTACTTTTATGACAGAGCAAAAAGCCCGAGAAACTTTTTCATATTTTGATGTTTTGTGTGGGCTTGTTGTCCTTGAGTAAACCCACCTGATGAAAAAATTGTGTCCGCCAAGGCTTACTTTTTTTGTTAATATAAAACTTAATCCTATTTTCCCTTCGTAAGAAATCGCTTCGCACGAGAGTACCGACCAAGTTGTAGCAAATCCCTTTGCGTAAACTTGCGTTTGGTCGGTTTAAGAAAAATTATGCGCGTCAACGGCTGTCAATTTTTTGCAAAATAAACTGCCCCCGCGCACTGCTCACCATAATGCTCAAACAAATGCTTGCCATTTGTTTGAAATGAAAAAATTGTGTCCGCCAAGGCTTACTTTTTTTATTAATAAAAAAAGTTGCCCAACAGGACAACAATTTTTTCTGGTACCCATATGCGGAATCGAACCGCAGACTTCGCCGTGAGAGGGCGACGTATTAACCTCTTTACCATATGGGCACATATACCAATCAAAAATTTAACTTCGTTCAATTTTGTGCGAACTTTAATAAGTTGTTTATTTTGACCTTTGGCCTTGGGGTTTGGGGTTTGCAACCTTTAAACCTTCAAACGCATTTAATCTTAGCATACTTTTTTAAATAATGCAAGAAAAAATTTTCACATAATTCCCTCAATAAAAAAACAAACGATTTTATTCAACCACAAAAGGCAAATACACAAAAAAAACGGCGATATATCGCCGTTTTTAATTAATAATTAATGTAAAGTGAGCAATTTTCACTAAACAGGTTTCTTGCCACCATTTTTGCGCGCTCTTGTGCCTCACGAGCATATCTTGCATTATCTGCATCAAGTTGTTGCAAAAAACCTTCAGTTTCTGGAGTTATTTCATGAAGATAGTTTGCTCTAAAGAATTCAGTGCCACGAGCAGAGAAGTTTACAACTATTTTAAGCACCATTGCTGCAGAGGAACCCGAATGCCCTGCATTATTAAAGATTTCAGACGCCTCTTCAATGCTTTTACCTGCATCTATGGTTAAATTATATACAAACATGCAAAATTTGCAATAGGCATTTATTCGTCATCATCGTCATCATAATCGTCGATGTCGTCGTCATCGTCGTCAAAATCATCTTCATCAAACTCTTCGTCGTCATCGTCAATCATGTCGTCATCATCAATAACAACGCCCAAATCGTCGTCGTCATCAAAGTCGTCATCTAAATCGTCATCGTCAAGTGACAAGTCTTTAACGCTTGCCATATCGCCAAGTTCTTCATCTGGATTATCGGCTATCATATCTTCTTCGTCACGATTAACATAATCGTTCCATTCTTTGTCCTCATCGCCGTCAAAATTAGGATCATTTGCCCTTTCGGCATAGCAAGACGAGCACATTATTTCGTCTGGTTGAATATAGTTAGTTTTGCAAATTGGGCAAATTTCAAGTTCAGACTCATCATAAATATCTCCACCGCCAACTTGCATCTCTTGCTTGCAAACACTGCAAAACTTTTCCGCCTTAGTAATATAGTTAAGTTCGCAACGCGGACATCTTATATAGGTTACTTTTTTCATACTTTCCTCTCGTTTTAAAAATCACACATAGTATACATATGCAACAAATTTCTGTCTAGCAATTTTCGCAAATTTTTAATTAGTTTTGGCGTTAATAAAACGGCAATAATTAATCAATTAAATAACTTTAATTTCTACTTCAGCCGAAATTTGAGTATCTTCAATAATGTCATATATGTTTTTACCTTGTTTTATATATTCATTATATTCTTTATAATTATTTTGATGAAAAATATCATTAAGTTCAAAAATGTCTAATTTTAAATTTTTGCTAACCTTAACCGCTTCTGAGATTTGGCTTCTAATTTTTCTTCCAATATCACTTTTTATGTTGTCATCGACAAAATCGTTATTAACTTCAATATTTTGCCCTGCCGAAATAATTTCATCAAGGTCAAGAGAAACAATTATTTTTGCCGAAATAAACGGCATACCTTTATGAAAAAACGATTCAATATTAATGCGCTTATTTAGCACATCAAAGCCCATATAGGCGTTGCCAATTTTTTCAGCGCCATCAACATACACCAACAACTCTTTAGGGTTATAGTCCTTAGACAACCAGTTAACCCCATGCGACAACTCTTCGTCTAAAACTGTTTTTAAAACTCCGCTTTCAAAAATAGCAAGTTCCCCGCGGTTAGAAACAAACTTTTCTTCAGTTTCGCTCCCCGAACCATTTGACGCCTGAAGTTCTCCGCTTTTGGATTCTGATTGTTCACTAGCGCTCTCGCCCCCTGCTTGCGCGCTACTATTGCTTTTTTCGCTTTCCGACACATTTGGGCTTATTCCTAAAGTTGCATTGCTAACAAGAGAAACCGAGTTGAGTTTGGAAATTTTACTTTCGCTTAAAAAACCCTTAAAAAAAGAGTCTATGTTAGAATTTATGTAAGTAGTGCTTGCATTTTGTTGGTGGCTTATTATGTCGCTTAGTTTTATGCCGGTTTGACTATTCAGTTTAACACCAACACTAAACATTTCGCCTATATCATTTGGGCAATAAAGCAGTTGAACAACTTTTCTGAGCCTGTTTGTTCTTATTAAAGTATCTAGTAGACTAGTAAGATTATTTTGTGAGATTTTGCTACCAATTAAAACAAATCTAGTATGCCCAAGTTTAACCGCTCTACCATACATTAACCTTAAGTTGGCAAAAGCATCGCCAACAGTTTGACCAGACGACATAATGGTTTTGCTGTTTTCTGATAAACTGTCGTCTGTTGAAGGCACATTTATTGCCGTATATAACACTATCTCGCCATCGTCACTTTGGTCAATTCCAATCGCCAAAGCAATGGCTGACCTAAACGCAACACTGCTCATGTTTATTGCCGTTGGCATTAAAAAAACACAAATGAGCGCAAACACTAAGATTATTGGCGATTTAAAAATCTTTTTAACTAGTTTCATTCTTTTTCCCCTTTTTTGTTAGCATAATTCCAACCAGTAATGCAGGAACAAGCACTAATACAACAGCCGAAAAATAACACAAATAGTTTTCGGCAAAGGCAATATATTTTAAATAATCGGTTAAATAAATATATTCTATTGCAATTATTAATAAATTTATAAACGACAATGTAATAACGCTATATTCATACCCCAGCAGTTTTTTTAAACATTCGTTTGCACAGTAAATAATAATTCCGCCCTGCAAAAATAAGTTAAACATAAATGCCAGTATTGCAAAAATATCCATATGCCACCCGCCCGAAGTGCCAATGGCATACTGCACAATGTCGTTTAAAACATTGGTATGAAATATTGAGGTTTCTTGATAAAAAACATAATAGATTGTGAAAATAACAAGCAAAATGCCCGCCATAATTCCAAATGGAACAAACACCTGCTTATATGAGCCTTTTTTTATTTCAATTTTGTCTAAAAAAATTAAAAGCGCAAACAGATCACCTGTCCAAAACGACAACCTAAAGATTGACGAAGCAAAGCCCTCAAAACCGTATCTGACCAAAGAACCAAGCCCCCAGTTGCTAACAGGCACAAACGAAAAAACAATTAACAACAGCAATGATATTACAATAACAGGAAAGAAAAACTCAGCAGTTCTGCCCATATTTCGCATGCCCGAATATGCCAAAGCCGAAATTACAGGAAGCAAACATATGAATAAATTTAAAACAGTAAACTCTTCATCGGCAACATCTTTAATGAAGGTAAAACCATCGCTAAACATTAACAAAAGTTTTAAAACAAAGAAAGCAAAAAATATAAAATAAAGCAATTTTGTAACAAAAACACCCAATTTTTCACAAAAAATGTCATACAAACTCTCATTTTTGTATTTTTTCTTAATCCAAATAACAAGCCATAAAAACATAAAGTTTAACAATATTACCACCACGGTAGATAAAATTGCACCCGTGCCGTTATATTTATAAATTAATGATGGCAATGCAGACATTTTTAGCGTAAAAAACAAAATGCCCGCAATAACCCCCATTTGATGAGCAGATATTTTTTGTTCATTCATACACCACCTCTGCCCTGCCTATTTGTATTTTTGTTGGCAATAGATTTTGGTCTTTTTAGCATATCAATTAATGGTTTTTTGCTAAGCCCATCTTTTAGGTCGCTATCAATTAGTGGCGCAAATGGTGCCAAGTATGGCGTACCGTAAATGTTCAATGAGTTTATATAATTAATAACATAAACAACGCCACCAACAATTCCAAAAATTCCAACCGTTGCTCCAAGCACTACAAAAACTGCTCTAAGCACGGTTAATTGTGCCGACTGCGACGGTATGGTATAAATTGCCATTATGCTAACCGCCACAACAATAACTCCTGGTGGAGAAATTAACCCTGCTTTAACCCCCGTGTCGCCAAGCACCAATGCACCAACAATAGATGTTGCCAGCCCCAAATATTGCGGAAGTCTTAAACTAACCTCATATAGCACCTGAAACAAAAGCAATATAAACAAAATTTCCACCACAGGAGTAAACGGCAAATTTTTGGTTGAATTAGCAATTATAATAACATAATTAAGAGGCAATGCAGAATAACTATAAAGCCTAATGCTTAAATAAAGCCCCGGCACAATGGTAGCCAAAATAATACCAAGTGTTCTAATAATTCTAATTAAATTAACATAAACATAGTTTGTATAATAGTCGTTACTGCTTTGCAAGTCTTCAAAAAGCATATATGGCACAGTAACAGCAATAGGCGAACCATCTACCAAAATGGCAATTCTTCCCTCAAGCATTTTTGCAACAGTTACATCTGGCTTTTCTTGATACCCTGCTTGCTCAAACATTGAATGTGGCCTTATTTTTAAAAATTCGGCTATATAATAAGAATCAACAACGCCATCTATATCAATTTTTTTTATCTTTTGTCTAATTTCTTTAACAACTTTTTTATCGGCAATGTTTTTTAAATAAAGTATGCTCACTTTTGTATGTGTTTCTCTTCCAACATTCATATTTTCAATAACCAAATTCTTGCTTGGAAGCCTACGCCTTATTAAAGTAATGTTCGTGGCAAGCGCCTCAACAAACCCCTCACGCGGGCCATAAATGTTTGGAGAAGTAGGAGGTTCAGTTGGCGTTCTTGCCGGAAACTTTTCTAAATCAGCAACCAAAAATTGACTTTTATATTCAATAACAACATGATTTTTTAAAACATATTCAAGCGCCTGCTTGCGCTTTATGGCTTTTATATCAGCACAACAAATTATGCTTTTAAGTTGCTCAAAATCAAATGCCATTTCTTCGCGCAAAATTGGTTCAATAATCTCTTTAGAAATTGCTGTCTTGTCGGTCATGCTTTTTAAAAAATATAAACAAACCTCCCCGCCCGCACAACTAATTGTACGCGTTACAAAATCAGGGTTGTTTGATAACTTTTGTTTTAACTCTTCTTGCATCAAAAAAGGCATACCGCAATCTCCTTTATGCTAGTATGCCTTTTATTAAAAAATTATATTCTAAATAGTTAAAACATCAACAGCCGAAGAATCGGTTGAATAAATTCCATCTCCCATTGCTATTAATGTTAAAGCATGCGGTTCGCCCGATAAAATTTCGCTCAAACTTGCTGTATACAAAACGACCTCTTGCCCCTGATAAGTTAACTCTTTGCTTTCTAACTCTTCAGCAATTATAAAATGCTTAACGACTTGCGTTCCATTATTAATTGAAACATTTAGCAAATATTTATCAGCCTTGGTTCTTTGCTTTAAAACAGCAAAAGAAAGTTGTTTTGACTGCGAGTCATAAACCGCAGCCATAGGGTCATCAATGGCAGAATGATATTCATAATGGTTAACTGCAGAATAAGCACTGTTTAAACGATATTCGCCCGAAGCAATAGCCTCCACACAAACGGGATAAAGCCCTGCCCCATATGCGTTTAACTCAGTTAAATCAAACTGTACAACATCTTGCCCCAAAACCGCAGGAAGTTCAACAAAGTCTACCGAATCGGTAACCGTGTTGGCTTTGTAATAAACCTTGTAAGAAGACGCGTTTGCAACGGCATTCCACGAAAGAATATCTTGATTCCTAAACACCTCAGGAGTGTCAAGTTTTACAAAGTTAGTAAATGTTTTTGGTTCAGAATAATCACTATGCTCGCCAGCACTCGCACCCAAAATGCGAACTTTTACACTAAACACGCCCGGAGTGCTTAAATAAAGCCTTAGTTCAACCGTGCTGTTTGCGCTTGTAAATTGTGCCTGACTGCTTCCGTTTTGATATATAACAACCTCATAACCTTGTGCGGTTTTTTCATTATCAATAATCAAAACTGTGCCACTTGAACGCTTATAAACCATAAAATTTGGAGTGCTAAACTTTTCTGCCTGACCGCCTGAGAATATTACAACCCCAAGCACAACAAGCAAAATTGCAGCGGCAATGCTTGAAGCAATAATTATAAACTTTTTGTTCTTGAATATATTTTTCTTTTCTTTTTCGTCATCGCCATCTTTGTTTTTGCCACTTTGTGCGTCTTGAGTTTTTATGTCTTGCTCTTGTTCCAAAGTGCTTTGGTCATCTTCTTTAAATTCAACAGGTTCTACTTCTGGCTCATCTTGCAAATCTTGTGCTTCTTCAGCAACTAAATCGGCATTTGTTTGAGTTGTTTTTTTCTTGTTCTTGCTTGACGATTTTTCTTTTTTAGCATTTTTTTCTTTTTTTAACTTTTCCTTATTTTTAGGCGAATCATCAATTTTTTTTGTTTTTTTATTAGATTTTTTTTCTAATTTATCTTGTGATGTTTCCTCAATATTTTCTTGCAGATTTTCGTTTGGTTCTTCAAACAAATTTTGCTCTAAATCTGCCTCAAAATTAATGTCTTGATTATTTTCAGATTCTTGCACATTTTGTTCAAGTGGCACAGAACTTTTTGTTTCTTGCTCGCCAAACAACGAAGCAGAAGAATCTTCAAACAAATTGCTATCAAAGCCAAAATCAACATTTTGTTGCGCTGGTTCATTATTTAATGTTGTATTGTTGTTTGTTGTCTGAAAGGCTTGAGGCTCTGCAAACAAATTTTGCTCTGCACTCGCATCAGAAGAAAATAAATTATCATCAAAAGAAAAAGCCTGCTCTGCCTGAGTTGTTGCACCCGTCTTTGCCGTTTTGTTTTCCTGTGACGCTTTGTTGTTGGTGGCTTGCTCGCTTTCGCCAAACAAATTGTTGCCATTAGATTGCAAAAGGTCAAAACTATCGCCAAATAAATTATTGTCGTTAAACAAATCAGACATAATTTTCTCCTTTTAACAATGTTAAATTTATGTCTAGTTTATTTTTCGCAACACTGTGCGTTAAAAAACTTAAAACATACATTATTATTTTTTATTTTAATAATATTGCAATATTTTGTCAAACCTATTTAATTGAATTTTGTTTTTTTATTGCCTTTTATTAGTTTGTTTAACAAAATTAAAAAATATTAAACTACAACAAATTAAATATATTTTTAAGCATACAGTTTTAATTTTTAGTTATTTATGCACAAAAAAATATCCTAACAGCTTAAGCCAATAGGATATTTTCAACTTATATAGAATTACGCCTTATATTCATTTAATTTTGCAAGCAAAAGTTCAATATCAATTTCGTGCACCACGGCTGCTTCTTCCAAAGTTTCGGCAAGTGCGCATGGGCAACCAAAACAATGCATGCCAAAGCCCATTAACACTTCTTTAAGATTTTCGTTAATATTTAAAACCTCGGCAACAGTCATATCTTTTGTTATTTTTTTCATTTTAATAATCCTCCTCATTTAAAAATTTTTCGCCACACAAAAGGCAGTGGTCTGCTGATTTATTATTCTCGGCGCCACAGTTTAGACACCGTTTTACATTCTTATTTTGGTTTTTATATAAATTATCAAGATTCAAGTCTACAAAGGTTTTTTGTTTTGGTTTTTCTTGTTGTTCAGTTCCCATTAAACTGCCTTCTTGAATTTTAAAATTTCCAAACGGAACATAATCATAATTTTGCCCCGCTTTTGGCTGGGCTCCACTTGTAGTTTCACTGCCTTGACATTGTTCTACATTTTTAAATTGTTCATTATTATCCTGTTGTAAACTTTGAAAGGAATTTGTTTTAATATTTGTTTCTACGCCATTATTATTTGGCAATTTGTTTTGTTCTAAACCCGCGCCATTTTCTTGTTGTTGGTCAACAGTTATTGCAACAGGCAAGTCGTCAAATTGCTGACTTTGCTCTTTTTCTAGTTCCTTGGTTTGCTCGGCTATTATATTATCGCTTTCTTCCTGATATTTTTTTGGAAGTTTATATTTATATATTTTTAATTCACATAATTCAAGGCCTGCCGAAGCAAAAAGTTTTGAAACAGCACCTTTTAATGTATTTGCAATAATGGGATTATTTTGCACAACATCGGTAATTACAAAATTGTTTTTTTCTAGCGTGGCAACAACAACTTCGTCTACCCATGCCTCAATAATATCTTCCGCCTCTCCAGTTTTAATATAATCATATTCATTTAAAAGCGACTGCATTAGTTCTTGAACATTGCTAACCTTATATGAATACATGCCATAAACATGCATTTTATATATTCCATAGGCTTTTGTGCCCATTTCAACCTTTCTATAAGTTCTAAACTTTCCCGCACGCAAGTCTTGGCTTACAAAATAGCAGTTGCAGGCTATATCTCTTTTTTGCTTGCCGTCTTCAATCTTGTCAATTTTAAACCTTCTGCACATATATGGCATTGTGGAAAAATTTAAAAAATGTTCTCCTGCCTCAAACTTATCTGCCACCTTGCCCTTTTTGCCTAGCACAAGCCAATAACCCTCGGGCACGGTAACTTTGCTGTTAAGTTTTATTGACGAATTAGCACCCAAATAATTAGTTATTAATGTTTTTAACTCTTTTATATCTGGGCTAATATCATGCTTATTTTTATTCCAAAATAACGCCATGAACTCACTCCTTTGTAGGCTTGTTAGTTTTTAAGCGATTTAGCAACCGCACTAAGCACATAATTATAATATCTTGGCTCAATGCTTCCAATAGCAAGTGCGTTTGCTTTGTTAATTATGTATGCTGGCCCGTTTTTTAGACATTGGTTAAGTTTATAAAATCTAATATACTCCAAACTTGCAGTTGTTGCTCTTGACGAAAGCGGTGCTTCAAACGATACCTCAGCGAGCAAATTTAACTTTTGACACAAATGAACAAGTTCTGTTGTGTCATCACTTTCGTGAACAGTGTTTCTTACAAAGCCATAATCTTGCATGTTAGAATTAAAATTAAGTGCATTAATTAAAATACCTTGCATGCTACTAACTTTTGTAAGGGTCTTTTCATTATCTTTAACTGCAAAAGTTGGCATATCAAACTGATTAAATGTTGGCTGAGCAAAATATGTTCTTGCCTCAACAAAGCGGTCGTCAAGGTCAAGCGAGTGTGCAATTTTAATTGTTAAATCTTTTTCGCCGTCTTGTGCGTTGCCTGCGATATATTTAATTTGTTCGCCTTCTACAACAAATAGATTTAATAATCTGTTTTGTTTATATTCACCAAACACAAGTTTTTGCGCCAAAATGTTAAACACTTTTTTGTTAATGAATGTTTCAACAAAATGTTCTTTTGTGTAAGATTTGCCGGCAATAAAATTTTGGTATAGGCGTTGCTTTTGAACTGCAATGCTTTCCTCACTAATTTCATCGTCAACCAAACTGTCTTGCACATCTGATTTGCTTTTTGACATAATTTCGGAATAAAGTTCAACAAAATATTCTTTAAATTCAATAAATTTTAAACTGCCCATTGCAACAAGCCTAGAAATTACATTTACCGATTTTTCTTTTTTGCTATAAATTAAACACTCAAGAAAATATTTGCCCTCTTTAACTCTGCCATTAACAAACAACGCAATTACAAAATCATATATTTCTTCTTCCAACGCGCCATAAGCCAACAAACTTATTAGCCTAATTGCCCACTTTGCCTCTTTAACATCTTTAAATTTTTTAATCGCCTCAAAAAGTGCGCTTGCAAAATCATATAAACCTTGTTGTTTAAACATGGTTTTCACATCACTTAAGCCATGCAAATTTAACAAGTCTTTTTCTTCTTTAAAAATGTTAATTAAATATGTTTTATCAACAAAGGTTGCTTCTTGCCCATCATTAAATTCTAAAAGCACTTTTTCAAATGGCACTCCCAAAGTGCGTTCTTGTGGGCGGTCAACTTTTTTTTGTGCCATAACCTGAAAGTGTTTTGGCGAAGCACCCAAATCTGTGCGGTCAGCAATGCCAAGTTTAGATTTTATAAAGGCCTTAATTTCCTCATCGCGCTCTTCATCATACAAATTTTCTAAACGAGCAGTAACTTCTGGATTTTCAATACTTGCCAAAATTTTTACATAATGGAATTTTTTGTTTCCTGCCTGTTCCAAATTTTTATCAAAAAATGCCATAGTTTCAACATAATAATGTTTAAGCATTTTTGCAAAAAGTTTTTCGTTTGCGCCCTCGCCTGAGTTGAAAATTTCGCCTATGGCTTTTTGAGTGTTAAACTCTAAGCCAAGTGTAAAGTATGTGTTTTTATGCATTGGCGCATTGTCAACATATTCTTTAACCTCGTCCATATTCTCACGGAAAACATTTTGCAAATATTCCAAAGCAGGAGCAAGCCAAACACTAAGCACACTTGTTTCGTTGTCTTCCACAATGGCAAACAAAAACGGCAAATAGTCTGCCAAGGTTAAATCGGTATTTTTTACAACCTCAATAAACCTGTCAAAAAAACGCTCACGGTGAGAATATTCTTTGTTTTTGCTTACATAAATGCTTGCACCAACATGCGCAACAAAAAGTTTTTCCATAAATGTAACAACACCAGCATAGTGCTTAACCGACAAAAACATTTTAATTAAATTGCAAAGTGCAGGAACATATTCATTCAACTGAAAAATTAGTTCTGCCAAGTTTGCAACCGCGCTTTTTTCTGTGTTAACTTTTGCATTTTGCACAAGGTTGGCAATATCAGTTTTTGAAAGAGTATCCAAAATTGGGACATTGCTCACATCAATATCAAAAATATTTTTTACCTTATCACTAATCTGTTTATAATTTGTTAAAATCTCCATAAATTTTTCCTTTGTGAAAAGATTTTAACACACTTGATTTAATTTGTAAAATTTTTAACAAAATTCAAACTGCATTACCGCAACTTTTAAACCTAGAAACCTTTGCGACCAAAATAATATGATGATTTCCATTGCATTCTTGAATTTCAACTGCAATATCATTGGCAAGTTCGCCATATTGCCTAATTAAATCTCTTAAATCTGACTTTAGTGCAGGCAACAACCTTTGCGGGCTTGCCGACTTGTCTTGAATTAACACCCTATTTAATCTCTCTGCCTGATTCTCTCTCATGTTTTATACCTTCTTTTTTATACTGCGCCTTAATGCGCCCCAAAATCCACGATATTTTTTAGCAACATCAAATATCTTTTTTGTTCCATTATGCAAATTTTCTGCCAAAAGCGTCATTGCCCGCTCTAGTTGATAACTACCAACAAGCGTCTCGCCTTTGGTTATGCTGTCGTCCTCTGGCACAACCCCAATAATCCGCGCTTTTAAAAATCTTATTATTTCTTCAATGCCTAATGTTTCTTGCGTTGCCTCAAAATCTCCACGAACTCGGTTAATTACCAAATATTTTCCAAGCAATTCACAGCCAGACAAAATAGACAACACCTTATCGGCATCTCTAACACTAGAAATATGTGGCGTAACAACAACAATCGCCTCTTCTGCCGAGGCGACCGCCCGCCTAAACCCCTCGTCTACTCCTGCTGGGCAATCAAGCAAAACATAATCAAAAACTTCTGCCAACTTATCTACTACGCCTTTTATTTGCTCTTTGTTTAAATAGGCGTCATCATAGGCATGCGTTGAGGCAAGCACATAAAGGCTTGGATATTTTTCATTTTGCACAAGCGCTTGCTTAAGCCTGCAGTTTCCACAAATCACATCTAAAAGGTCAAAATTGACCTGTTGCTCTATACCCATAACAACATCTAGGTTATTAAGGCCTATGTCCATATCTAAAACCACCACCCTAAAGCCTAGGCTTGCAAGTTTAATCCCTAGCCTTGCAGTAATTGTTGTTTTTCCAACACCGCCCTTGCCACTTGTTATAACAATCTTTCTTGCCATAAAACCACCCTTAAAAAAAGAAATTATAAATACATCTTTTTAAAAGTGTATAAAAAAAGCCCTTTATTCAAAAAGGAACTTTTTAAAGAAATTTATAAATATTTTACAAGTTTTGACGAAAGCCTACACTTCACTTAAAATTTTTTTAAGTTCGTTTATGTTTGCAAGCAATTTGCCTGCACCCAAAATGCAAGCATTCTGAGATTCTTCATCAATCCTAACAGGAAGTTTAAGTTCATTGCGCAAATATCTTTCCAGCCCAGCAATTCCTGAAAAACCACCCGTAAGCAAAACTCCATTTTTTGCAACATCGGCACTTATTTCTGGTGGCAAAATATTTAATGTTGTTTCCACAATTCTGGTAATTTCAGTCAAAAGTGGCAACACTGCCATTTTTACATCAGTTGCATAAACAACAACACTTGTTGGTGCTTTTGTTTTTGCGTCTACACCCATAACTTCCATGTTGGCAGTGTCGTTTGAATAAAGACTTCCAATTTCTTCTTTTAATTTTTGTGCCGAAGACAAGCCAATTTCTACGCCATATTTGCCTGCAACCGTTCTAACAATTTGCGCATCAATGGCTTTTCCGCCAACAGCCAAGGTTGCACCATCAATCATTGTGCCAAGATTTATTACACCAATATCGGTAGACACTCCACCAATATCAATAACCAAATTTGCCGAGTTTGCAAAAATATTAATCCCTGCTCCATAAGCCGAACACAAAAGGCGCGGAACAAAATATATTTCATTTACACCAATGCTTAAAAACACCTTTTTATACGCGTCGCGCTCTTCCTGCGTTAAGCCTGTTGGATAAGGAACCAAACACTTTATTTTAGCAAAGGCGGACTTTTTTGGCACAACCTTGTCTACAAAATGTTTTAACAGTATGCTTGCATAATCTGGTGATTTTATAACACCCTCGCTAATTGGGCTAAACACAACTGTTCTATTATCCGTTTTGCCCTGAATTGCTCTGGCGTCATTGCCCATAACTTTAACTTCGTAGCCGTTTTCGGTCATGATTGCACCAAGAAGGGTTGGCTCTTTTAGCACCAAGCCACAATCTTTGCGATATATGCTTGTGGCAGACCCGCCAAAATCAACAGCCAAGAGTATATCAGCCATAAAAACCTCACTTTTGCAAATATTTTAGCACCGTAATTTGCTATTGTCAAATATGTAATATTATCGGAAGTTTTGTCTGAATGCATGCAAAGCATATATTCAAGCAAAACTGATGGTTATTCAAACTGTGATGCCACGATTTATCGTGGTAGTTGCGTTTGGCAACTTAAAATTTAACT
>JAFUKB010000043.1 GCA_017467895.1 Clostridia bacterium | reverse complement strand
TACGCCTAGGCACAACATTAGGGTTGTTATTGAAATCCATATACTCTTTTTCATGGTTTTTCTCTCCCTTTATTTTTAACGAATAGTGAATAATAATAGGTAATAGTGAATAGGTGTTGATAATTTTAATAATGAACGGCTAATGATTTTAAACAGTACCCTCATCACTGAAAGAGTTTATATCATTTGTCATTATCTTTCGCTCTTCACTTTTACTTTTTCACTTTTCTCTTTAGTGTACCCCCCCCCGCGCCGTTGTCAACTTATTTTGGCAATTTGTGCAAACTTTTTTACTTTGTCCAAATTTTTTCTCATTTTGTAAAAAAGCACTCGCGTTTGTGAGCACTTTTTTATTTATTTTCATATATATTTAATATGCAAAAATTACAAAATGCCCAAGGGGCAACTTTTTTAAACAAAAAATCTTGCCGAATAGACAAAACTGTTAGTTTTGGAAAAAATGTAATCATTCATGAAAATAACATAATTTTGGGTAATACACATATTGGCGATAATGTTGTTTTAAAGCCAAACAACATTATTAACAACTGTCAAATATATGAACATTCATGCATAGAGCAAAGCAACCTGTGTGATTCAATTATTGGCAAAAATTGTAGCATTGGCCCTTTTGCAAGGCTTCGCCCCAACAGCAAAATTGAAGATGATTGCAAAATTGGAAACTTTGTAGAAATTAAAAACAGCACCATTGGCGAAGGAACAAAAGCCAGCCATTTGGCATACATTGGAGATGCCCACATAGGTAAAAACTGCAACATTGGTTGTGGTGTTATTTTTGCAAACTATAACGGTCGAACAAAAAACAAAATTAGCATTGGAGACAACTGTTTTATAGGAAGCAACTGCAATTTAATTGCCCCATTAAACGTTGCGTCAAACACATACATTTGCGCAGGAACAACAGTAACCGAAGATACAAACGAATATGATTTTGTTATTGGAAGAGTGCGTCCAAGCATTAAGCCAGAGCGCGCAAAAAAATATTTAAAGGAGTAAAAAATGGGAGTTTTTTTTGGAACTGACGGCATTAGAGGTGTTGTTAACAGCGAACTAACCTTTGATTTAGCCTACAAATGCGGGAATGCTCTTGGAGCAAGCAAGCCAAATGCAAAAATTTTAATAGGTAGAGACACTCGCTCTTCTGGAAGTTATTTAACCATTGCCTTTGCCGGCGGAGCACTAAGCGCAGGAGCCGAGGTTGTTGACATTGGCATATGCCCTACTGCAGGCATAGCATATTTAACCAAAACGCAAAAAGCAGATTATGGCGTTGTTATTAGCGCTTCACATAATCCACCCGATTACAACGGAATAAAAATATTCAACAACAAAGGTTTTAAACTAGGAGATAAAGCAGAAAATGAAGTAGAACGAAAATTTGTTAACTCAACCTGCGTTTTGCCAAAAAATATTAAAAATTACACTCAAAATCACAAAATTACTGCAAAATATCTTAATTTTTTGATTTCTTGTTCAAAAAAATCGTTAGAGGGATTAAAGGTTGTAATTGACGCTTCAAATGGAGCCTCATATAAAATTGCACCTCTAGCCTTTAAAAAGTTGGGAGCAGAGGTAATAAAAATCAACTCAAGTAACAATGGAAAAAACATAAACATAAATTGCGGTTCTTTGCATCCCGAAGAATTATGCAAAACGGTTGTCGCAACAAAATCCAACATGGGTTTTGCATTTGATGGCGACAGCGACCGAATTATTGCCTGCGACGAAAACGGCACAATTTTAGATGGAGACATGATTTTATTTATGCTCGCAAAACATTTAAAAACAAATAAAAAATTAAATAATAACACCGTTGTTGGTACCAGCCACACAAACATGGGCATTGAACTGGCACTAAACAATCTTGGCATAAAATTCATAAGAACCGATGTTGGCGACAAATATGTGCTTGAAAAACTAGAGCAAGAAAACTTATCGCTTGGTGGCGAAAAATCTGGACACATTATTATGCGAGAACACTCCACCACGGGCGATGGAATTCTTTCGGCAATAAAATTAGCAGAAATGGTTAAAGCAAAAAATATTCCACTAAGCAAACTAGCAAAAGTTAAACTGTTCCCTCAATGCAATATAGATTGCGTAGTCTCTGATAAAATAAGAATCATTAACAACCAAATTCTTTCAAACGCAATAGCCAAGCAAGAGCAAAGTTTACCAAACGGCTCTCGCATTATGGTGCGAATGTCTGGCACAGAACCAAAAATTAGAATAATGGTTGAAACCCACAATGCTCAAGAGGCACAAAAAATCGCCTCGGAAATTGAAAAAATTATAAAAGAAATCGACCTTAAGGAGTAAATTATGTGCGGAATAGCCGGATACATTGGAAAAAACTGTGCAGAAAAGCAACTGTTAGAAAGTTTAAAACTATTAGAATATCGTGGCTATGACTCTGCAGGCATAGCAGTTCAAGATAAAAATAAAATTAACATAACCAAAACTACAGGAAAAATTATAGCATTAGAAAATATGCTTACCAGCACAAAATCTATATGCGGAATTGCTCATACTCGCTGGGCCACTCATGGTGCACCAACTTATGAGAACACTCACCCACATTTATCTAACGATTCAACTTGGGCTGTTGTTCATAATGGCATTATTGAAAACTACGGCACAATAAAAAAAGACCTTATTTCAAAAGGTTATAATTTTAAAAGTGAAACCGACACCGAGGTAATTGCCAACCTGTTACAGCAACAAAACTCAAACGATATTCATGCTTTAATTAATACCTGCAATATGCTTATTGGTTCATATGCCCTTGCCTGCATTAACAAAAATATCCCAAACAAAATTTTTCTTGCACGCAAAAAAAGCCCTCTATATGTGGCAAGCGAACAAGGCGAGGTGTTTATTGCCAGCGACCCCGTTTGCTTTTTAAGCAAAGCGTCAGAATATTATACCCTTGCCGACAACCAATATTGCATAGCGTCAACAAAGCACTTGGAATTCTTTAACACAAGCGGGCAAAAAATTAACTTACAACCAACAAAAACTGAAAAATTTGATATTTCATACCAAAAGCATAATTACAAGCACTACATGGAAAAAGAAATAAATCAAGTCCCTGCCGTTTTAAATAATCTAATAGAAACATATAAATCGGCTGATTTACTAAAAAAATTCGATAAAAATTATTTGGCAAAATTTAATAAAATAGTATTAATTGGTTGTGGCACTGCTTATCATGCTGGATTAATGGGTGCAAGATACATTCAAGAATTTGCCCGAATTGACGCCTCATGCCACATTGCAAGCGAATATAGATATTGCAACCCAATAATTGATAACAAAACACTATGCATACTAGTCAGCCAAAGCGGAGAAACCGCCGACACACTGGCTGTATGCGAACTGGCAAAAGCACATGGTGCAACAACAGTTGCGCTAACTAATGTGTTATATAGCACGCTTGCACGCATGGCAGATGAAATTTTGCCAGTTTGTGCAGGCACAGAAATAGCCGTTGCCTCAACAAAGGCATACACCGCTCAAATAACTGTTTTATATATGTTTGCAAAGCAACTTCAAAATGTAATTGCAAACAAAAAAGAAAACTATTATGAAATCGTACACAAACTAGCAAAAAAAATTACAATTCCTAGCCCAAAATCACTCAAAAAGGCGGTTTTAGAGGTTTTGGCAAGTGAAAAAGTATTCTTCATTGGCAGAGACTATGATTATGTTTCGGTAAAAGAAGCAAGTTTAAAATTAAAGGAAATAACATATATAAACACAGCCGAACACCCTGCGGGAGAACTAAAACATGGATTTTTGTCACTTGTTGATAAAAATTCCGTTGTGTTTGCCCTTGCCACCCAACAACATTTGCTTAACAAAACTTTAAACGGCGCGCACGAGGCACTGGCTCGCGGAGCAAAGGTAATTATGGTATCACAATTCAATATTCCAAAAGAGCAAACCCAAGGGTTTTATCATACGGTTAAACTGCAAAAATTCAGTGAAGAACTTTTGCCAATCTCATGTATCTCATTTTTTCAACTTTTGGCATATGAAACTTCTCTTGCAAAAGGTTTAAACCCCGACCAGCCAAGAAACTTGGCAAAAAGCGTAACAGTTGAATAACACTTTTTTAACCGCAAAATATGTGGTTTATAAAAGATTAAATATATTAAATAAATTTAATATATAATTCAAAAATACAAGAGCACAATTATTATTATTCATGTTGTTATTGCATTCTTAAAGAAAATAATCAAAAAATTCAAAAAAATTGCCATTTTTGTGGCAATTTTTTGTATTTTTAATATCTTAATCAATTTGTTCAATCTTCAAAAGATTGGTGTTTGTCATGCTTGAGGTTCCACCAGTAATAATAATGTTATCGCCCTTGTTTAACACAAACGATTTTTCCGCAAGCATTTTTGCATTATCGAACAATGTATTTAAGTTTTTAAAATCTTTAACAAGCATTGGTTTAACACCAAAATAAAGTGCTAGTTTAAAAAACTCATTTTTGTCAGTAACCAAACCCAAAACATCGCATGGGGCATGAAAACGAGCAACCTGCTTAATTGTTCTGCCTGTTTTTGAACATGCAACAACGGCTTTTGCCTTTGTATCAATAGCAAGCCTGCAACATGCAAGAGCAACTGCATCTAAATTGCTGTTTTTTTGAACTTCAATTTTTTCTAATCTGCCCGAATAATTTATGTTGGATTCTGTTTCTTCGGCAATTTGTGACATTGTTTCAACCGCCTTAACAGGATAAGCACCCATGGCAGTTTCCCCCGATAGCATTATTGCACTAGAGCCATCGTAAATTGCATTGGCAACATCTGATGTTTCTGCTCTGGTTGGCCTAGGGTTTGAAATCATGGATTCCAACATTTCGGTTGCTGTTATAACAATTTTACCCATGCTTAGACTTTTTTTAATTAAACTCTTTTGCACATTAGGCAACTTTGCTTGAGGTATCTCAACACCCAAATCGCCCCTTGCAACCATGATTCCACTACACTCTTTTAATATCTCTTCAACATTGTCAATGCCTGTTTGATTTTCAATTTTGGCAATAATTTCAATATGTTCCCCGCCATTTTTATTTAAAAATGCTCTAATATCTTTAATATCTTGTGCGCAAGAAACAAATGAACATGCAACAAAATCTATGCCACATTTAATCCCCAGCAAAAGGTCATGCTTGTCTTGCTCAGATAAATATTTTTGTTTTAATGTCTTGCCCGGAAAGTTCATGCTTTTGTTATTGCTTAACTCACCGCCCACCAAAACTTCACATATGGCAGTTGCCCTTTCTAATTTCTTTACTTCAAAAATCAAAAGTCCGTTATTAAGCAAAATCTTGTCGCCAATTTTCAATTCTTTAACCAAATTTTTGTAACTAACCGAAACGCAAGAATTATTGCCAATTATGTCTTTTGTAGTAAAACAAAAAACATCGCCCTTGTTTAAGTATATTTTATCGTTTTCGAATGTTTTTATACGATACTCAGGACCCTTGGTGTCAAGCATGATTGCTAGAGGCAAATTGTTGACCTCACGCACTTTTTTAATCAAATTAAAAACTTTTTCATGTTGCTCATCATTCCCGTGCGAAAAATTCACTCTTGCAACATTCATGCCCGCTTCATGCATCTCTTTTAATATTTTTTCATTGTCGCATGCGGGGCCAATAGTGCATATTATCTTTGTTTTTTTCATAAATTTACCAAAATTTGTCCTTTTTTATATGATTTTTAGTTAAATTTTAAAATTTTGCAGTCTGCATTAATTTTATCTACTTTAATTTATTGCTTTAATTGTAGCAAAAAGCAATAAAAAAATGCAAGGCAAACACCCTACATTTTATTTTTAGTTTGTTATTGTTTGTTTATTTTAACATTATATCTAATTTTTTCTTTTGCTGAAACAGATTTAACGATTGCACGAATACTTTGAGCAATTCTACCGTTTTTGCCAATAACCTTGCCTATGTCATCAGGTGCAACAGTAACTATAATGTTAATTGAATCACCTTCTCTAAGAGATTCAATTTTAACTTCTTCTTCATTGTCAACTAAGTTAGTAACAATGTATTTAACAAGTTCTTCCATAAAACACCCCCGATAAAGTATTCTTAGTTTTTCTTTTCTTGAATAGCACCGCTTTTAACAAGCAAGTTTCTTGCAGTGTCAGTTGGTTGAGCACCGTTTGCAAGCCATTTTGTTGCTTTTTCATTATCGATTTTAATTTCTGCAGGGTTAGTAAGTGGATTATAAGTGCCAATAATGTCAATAAATTTGCCATCTCTTGGAGAGCGTGAATCTGCAACAATAACGCGATAGAAAGGTGATTTTTTATCTCCTAATCTTGTAAGTCTAATTTTTACTGCCATTTTATTTTTCTCCTTTTTTTAATATTGTATATATATTTTAATTTAAAACAAAACTAGTGTTTTAAACTGAAATACCAAAATTTAAGTGATTTTTGTGAATATTACATTCCAAAAAACTTGCCCATTAAGCCTTTTTTACTTTTCATTTGTTTTAACATTTCTTTAGATTGCTCAAATTGCTTTAAAAGCAAATTTACATCTTGAACTGTTGTTCCACTGCCTTTGGCAATTCTTCTTTTTTGACTTGCCTTAATAAGGTCCGGATTGCGCCTCTCTTTAATTGTCATGCTTTGCACGATGGCTTTGTTGTGAAGTAACTGTTTTTCATCAATCTTAATGTTTTGCATTTGCGCACCAAGACCGGGAATCATAGCAAGTATGTCATTAATGTTTCCCATCTTTTTAAGGTTTTCCATTTGAGTTAAATAATCTTCAAATGTAAAATTGTTTTCCAAAAAGGCTTTTTCTAATTTTTTTGCTTCCTCTTCGCTAACTGCTTCTTGTGCTTTATCAATAAGAGTAAGGACATCTCCCATGCCAAGAATTCGTGAAGCAATGCGATCGGGATAAAAAGGCTCTAAATCGCCAATTTTTTCGCCAATACCACTAAACTTAATTGGCTTGCCTGTAACCGCTTTAACCGAAAGTGCAACGCCACCACGAGTGTCACCATCAAGTTTTGTAACTACAACGCCTGTAATTTCAAGGTCATTATTAAAACTCTCAGCAACCGTAACTGCGTCTTGACCAGTCATAGCATCAATAGTTAAAAGAATTTCAGTAGGATTAACCTCTGCTTTAATGGCTTTTAATTCGTCCATTAATTCTTTGTTAATGTGAAGCCTGCCAGCCGTGTCTAAAATAACAGTGTCATAGCCTTGCGAAAGTGCGAATTCAACAGCCTGTTTTGCTGTTTTAACTGGATTTTGTGTGCCCTTTTCAAAAAAGCCAATGCCAGCATTTTTTGAAACAACCCTTAATTGCTCAATCGCTGCAGGACGATATATATCACACGCAACAGCAAGTGGCTTTTTTCCACTTTTTTTAAGCAAATGCCCAAGTTTGCCAACATGCGTTGTTTTGCCGGCACCTTGCAAGCCACACATCATAATAACTGTTGGAGGTTTTGGCGACACTTTTAACTTTTGGTCAGGGCTTTTCATAAGTTCAATAAGTTCATCATTAACAATTTTAACAACTTGTTGCCCCGGAGTTAAACTTTTTATAACAACATCGCCAACGGCTTTTTCTGACACTTTTTTAACAAAATCTTTAACAACCAAATAGTTAACATCAGCCTCTAATAGCGCCATTTTAATTTCACGCATGGCGTCTTTAACTTCTAGTTCAGTAAGTTTGCCACGAGAAGTTAATTTGCTAAATATGTGTGACATTTTTTCAGTTAAACTGCCAAATAATCCCATTGCATACCCCCATTAAAAGTTATTTAAAATTTTTGTTAATTCTTTTTTACCAACCTTGTCAGAATCAATTAATGCATTTAACTCTTTTTTTAAAGCAAGCATTTGTATCTTTTGCTCTATCTTAATTAATTTGTTTTGCGCTTTTCTAATGGCGTCTAAAACTGCTGGTTTAGAAATTCCAAAATAATTTCCTATTTCTTGATAACTCATGTTTTCAAAAACATACATCTTTAAAATTTCCTGCATTTTTTCAGTAAGCAAATCACCATAAGTGTCAAGAAGCATGCCAAGTTCAACTGTTAACCCTAGTTCCATTACACACTCCTTTTTAGCAAAAAAATACGGTTAAGCAAAAATACTTAACCATATTAACATAAGCAGAATTAAATTGCAATAGTTTTTTAAAAATTACGGCAACAAATTTAAAATAATTTGATTTGTTGCGCCAAACATATTATCAGCAACTTTTAAATAACCGTCTTCAATTTGAATTATTTGATTTTTTATATACAAACTTATTACTTCTTGCTTTTCACTTAAAATATCGTAGCCTAAATTTAATAAAGATTTTAAACTTATTCCTTTTTGCAATCTCAACCCCAACATTAACGTCTCTTCAATTTGTTGTTTTTTATTTAAACATTCAAAACTCTCGGCAGGGATACCTTGCGTGACAAATGAATAATAATCATCAAATTTGTTAAAACCATCAATTCTTTTATTATCATAAAAACTATAAGCACTAAGCCCAAAGCCAACATACTCACCAGATTGCCAATAATTTATGTTGTGCTTGCATTCATATCCAGCGCGTGCAAAATTGCTGATTTCATACCTATTATAACCTTCTTTTTTTAACAAAGTATATGCACAGTTATACATATTCACACACTCGTCATCATTGGCTATGCTTATACTTTTATTTATGCACACCGCTTCATAAAGACGAGTTCCTTCTTCCAGCATAAGCATGTATGCCGATATATGCTTAACACCAGCACCTACTAGCATTTTAACATCTCTTAGCAACATGCTTGATGTTTGGTTTGGTATGCCAATTAAAAGGTCTGCCGATATATTTTCAAACCCGCACTTTTTAGCCAATTCAACGGCCAATATTGCCTGCTTTGCATTGTGTTTTCTGCCAATTATCTGCAAACACTCATCACTTAAACTTTGTACGCCAAAACTTATGCGGTTAATTCCTGATTTTTTGTAATCATTTAATTTTTGCTCAGTTATTGAACATGGGTTACATTCTATGGTTATCTCACAATCATTAGCCAAATTATAAAAATTGTTTAGGTGTTCCATAACTTCAACAATATATCGACTATCAACAAAACTCGGAGTTCCCCCACCAAAATAAATGCTTGTTATATGCCTGTTTTTAAACTTGTTTGACTCTTGCTTAATTTGCCTGTTTAAATGCTTAAAATATTCTTTAATCTCCGCCTCATTTGCTCTTTTTGACACAAAAGAACAATATGCGCATTTGCTCATACAAAAAGGAATGTGTATATAAATGCCAAAATTATTATTATTCATCTTTTCCTTTTAAAAAATGCCTTTTTACAAAAGCATTTTTCTTATAAAAACCTACTCTTCATCATCATTTGTCTTTAATATGCTCATAAATGCCTCGCTAGGAAGTTCAATAGAGCCAATCTTGCGCATACGCTTTTTGCCTTCTTTTTGCTTTTCAAGTAGTTTTCGCTTACGGGTAATATCTCCACCATAACATTTTGCCAAAACATCTTTTCTAAGAGCCGAAATAGTTTCGCGGGCAATAATTTTGCCTCCAATGCATGCCTGAATTGGCACTTCAAACATTTGACGAGGAATAACTTTTTTTAGTTTTTCCGCAATGCCTCTGCCACGAGCATAGGCTTTTTCTCGGTGCGTTATCAAACTTAAGGCGTCGCAAGGTTCGCCATTTAACAAAATGTCTAATTTAACTAAGTCACTCTTTTCAAAACCAATAATTTCGTAATCTAAACTTGCATAACCTTTTGTTCGTGATTTTAAACTATCAAAAAAGTCATAAATAATTTCGCCCAAAGGAATAACATATTCAAGCCTCACGCGCTGTTTGTCCAAATATTGCAAATCCTTATATACCCCACGCTTGTCTTGGCAAAGTTCCATAATTGCCCCAACATATTCTGGCGGAGTAAACACAGAAAGTTTTACCATAGGTTCTTCCATTCGGTCAATTTCTGCCACTGGTGGCAACACAGATGGATTGCTAACTTCCAAACAATCACCATTTGTTTTGTATACATTATATGATACGCTTGGCGCAGTTGTAATAATGTCCAAATTGAACTCACGCTCTAAACGCTCGGTTATTATATCCATATGAAGCAAGCCCAAAAAGCCACACCTAAAACCAAACCCCAATGCTTTGCTCACTTCTGGACTAAAGGTAAGCGACGCATCATTTAGTTTAAGTTTTTCAAGCGCATCTTTAAGGTCACCATATTTGCTACCGTCAACCAAAAATATCCCGCTAAACACAACCGGTTGCACTTCTTTATAGCCCGCTAAGCGCTCGGCTGTTGGGGTAATTGCATTTGTAATTGTGTCGCCGACTTTGGTGTCTAAAAGGTTTTTTATGCTTGCACAAATATAGCCAACATCACCCGCCTGCAATATGTTGCATGGCTTCATGTTTGGAGTAAACACGCCGACCTCAGTAACCTCGTATGTTTTGCCAGTTTGCATCATTAAAATCTTATCACCAATTTTGCAAGAGCCGTCAAAAATTCTAACAAAACAAACCGCCCCTTTAAAATTGTCGTAATAACTGTCAAAAATAAGTGCTTTTAAAGGTGCATTTTCATCGCCGTTTGGGCATGGCACATTTTCAATAATTTGGTCTAAAACCTGCTCAATATTTATTCCATCTTTTGCCGATATGCAAGGTGCTAAATCTGCAGGTACGCCAATAACATCTTCAATCTCCGCCTTTGCCTTTTCAATATTTGCACTTGGCAGGTCAATTTTGTTAATAACTGGCAAAATTTCCAAATTGTTATCAATAGCCAAATAAGCGTTTGCAAGAGTCTGCGCCTCCACACCTTGCGATGCATCAACAATTAAAATTGCGCCCTCGCACGCTGCAAGTGAGCGCGAAACCTCATAAGTAAAGTCAACATGTCCGGGAGTGTCTATTAAATTAAGGGTATACTCAACACCATCTTTTGTATAAAACATGCGGGTTGGAGTTAATTTAATTGTGATACCGCGCTCTTTTTCAAGTTCCATGCTGTCAAGAAGTTGCTCGCTCATATCACGAGAACTAACCGTGCCTGTTTTTTCAATTAATCTGTCTGCGAGCGTGCTTTTGCCGTGGTCAATATGTGCTACTATGCAAAAGTTTCTTATATGTTTTTGCCTTGATGCCATTTTATCTCCTAAAAATCATGTTGTGATGTAATTGCCTTTTTTAACACATTGTTGTTGTAAAAATATAAAAAAGCCAACACTACCACATTATATTTGATAAAAGTATACAAAAAAATTTGCACGAATGCAAATTTTTTAAACAATAACTAAGACACTTCATATTCAGTGATTTTTTTAACTATGCCTCGTCGTCGTTAACTTCCATTAATACGCCATCTTCTGATGAAAACTCTTCCATAACCTTGTTAACCGAAACTTCATAGGCGATTTTTGTAATAACTTCGCCATTTTCTAAGTGTTTTTGATACTCTCTAGATTGTATTCTTCCAACAATGTTCACTTTTGTGCCAACTGCAAGTTCGCTAACATATTTTGCATTGCGACCCCAAGCAATGCATGGCAAATAGTCGCTTTTATTATAAGCCCTGTTTACGGCAATCAATACATCGCAAATTTCGCGGTTGAATGGCGTTGTTCTGTATGTTGGTTCTTTGCAAATATAGCCAGTTATTTCAATAACATTTGGATTCATATCCTCTTCAAAATCACAAAGTTCTCTAACAAAAACCGTAAGCATAAGTTTACTTTTTCCATCTTCAAGTTTGTTGTAACTTCTAAATTGCCCTTTAATGCAAACATATTTGCCTAAAGAAAATTTGTCCCCTGCCAACAATTTTTCTGAAACAGTTACAGGCACCCTGTCTAAGTGATTAGAAAGCCTTGGAACTAATAATGTAATTTCGTAAAATGCCTCGCCAAATGTTTCATGACTAAACTTGGGTTCACTTTCAACAGTCCCACTTAAAAACACTTTGTTGTTGTTCATTTGTTCAATTTTCATAATATATTTTCCTCCTAAATGGTTGTTTTTTGAAGTCCTGTACGGTCAATAGTATAGTTGTCTTTATAAATTAAATCTCCAACAGCGCCAACCTTGTATCCTTTTTTTGTAAGCCTGTCTAACACCATTGGCAACGCTTCAACAATGTGGTCACTGTTGTTATGGCATAATATTATTGAGCCATTTTTTACACCATTTAAAATTCTTAGCGTAATTGCCTCGGCACTTAAGCCTTTCCAGTCCAACGAATCCACGTCCCATTGAATGGTTTTTAAACCTTTGCTTTCGGCTGTATCTAACAGTGTGTTGTTATAACTTCCAAAAGGAGCCCTAAACAACTCTACTTCTTTGCCAGTTATGTTGGTAATAAGTTCAATGCTCTTGTCTAGTTCCATGCTTTGCGCATCGGCACTTAAATTAACCATGTCAGGGTGAGTATTTGTATGTGTGCCTATTTCAAAGCCATTGTCGTCAATATATTTCACCATGTCGCCATATTTGTCCACCCAAAATCCAACCAAAAAGAAAGTGGCTCTAACATTATATTCTTTACATATGTCAACAATTTGCTTGGTTTTGTCTGCGCCCCAAGCCGCGTCAAAACTAATGGCTACTTGGGCTTTTTGAGTGTCAACACAATAAATTGGAACTTTTCTTGTTGAATAACCAAAAAACACCTCGGCACTAACCGCACCATTAATTGAGATTGCAAGAAGAATTGTAGCAAGCAAAACAATAAGGACATACTTAATTGTTTTTGATTTAACTACACAGAACATTTTAACCTCGCTTATAAGAATACAAATACATCGCCTAATTGTTAATGCGAAATATCTGCAACTTTACTCAAAAATTATGCTATTTTGTCGAAACTATTGGTTTGAACAAATTGCATTCAAAGTAACATATTCATTAAAAATTAAAAAAAGAAGCAAACAGTCACTTTTTTCAAATTTTTATTTGAGTTAAAATTGTGAGAACGCACTCATTCCCTTCCTGTTGTTCTTGCGTGCTTAAAAAAAATCACTTCAAAATTTTGAAGTGATTTTTTTAGCATTTAAACTCTTCCAATAAATTCATCAATCGACATATTTAGATAATTAGCCATTTGAACAACTGTTTGATATTTTGGAGCATCTCCATCTCTCCAACGCGTTAAATTTGTTCTTGACATGCCCAAATCTGCACACATACGCTGGAATGTTACATTTTTTTCAGCCATATATTTTTTTACGCTTTCATAAATGTTAATTTTGTAGTCTTTTTTGTAATCACAATAAAAAGTTTTAGTTTTCTTTTCAAAATAGTCAAGAGATGAGCCAAAGTAGTCAACTACTCTTAGTGCGTTTCTTAACATAATGTTTTCACTGCGAAGCATATCATAAAAAGTTGAAAGTTTAATATCAAGCATGCCTGCCATTTTATAAGCCGAAAGCCCTTGCTTGTTCATAATTTTTAAAAGTGTTTCATTGAATTTTGTCATAAACCTAATCTCCTTCCAAATGCGAACAATTTGATACTCGCCTAAATATTCATAAAATTTTTATTTATAACTACTCCAAGCACAATACTCAAATTGACGATATAACAATATAATAGCACCATACAAACCATTTGTCAAAGGGTAAATCAATTTTGTTGATATTTTATGAATTATATTCACATATTTCACAATAAATTTAACAAAATTTTAATTAGACAAAAAAAGGACACAAGGCCTTGTGCACCAACCTTGTGTTCCCAAACAATCTGGTGGAAGCTAATGGACTCGAACCAATGACCCTCTGCTTGTAAGGCAGATGCTCTAGCCAACTGAGCTAAGCTTCCATTTCGTAACCAAATTACTTTGCTATAATAACATATAAAACAAACACTGTCAACAACTTTTTAAAAGTTTTTTAATATTTTTAAAAATATTTAATATAGTTAAAATATATGAAGAATAGAACACTCAAATATAAGTGTTATTCTTGCATTCTTAAAGCAAAAAGTGAAGCATGTTAAATGCTTCACTTTGCCTTTTTATTAATCAAATTTTTACTAAATTTTAAACTACACCGCAATAATGACCACGAGTGGCGAGGAAAAATACGCAAACTTGTTTACAGTCATTCAAAATCGCAAGGAAGTAAAATCGCCTAGCGTTATTACGATGAGTGAAGAACCAAGTGCTAAACATTTGGCTAGGCGCGACGAAGCATAAAATCAATGCCATAAACGAATGCTTGTGCATGCGCTAGCGCAAAGGCACCAACCAATTTTGTTTTAGCAAAATTGGGTTTAAGATATTGTTATTTCAAAAGCCGCGCGCACCCCGATGTAGTCATTCACATAGTCACTGCCCAAACCGCCAAGGTTAATAACACAGTGCGCATTACCGCAAGCGTCGGCAGGGTCAGGAGAGCGCAACCACCAAAGAGCACCATCAGCGTCATCCACGATATTCCCTATACCGTATGCCTTTACTGGCTCTGAGTATATATTACCACAACTTGCTTCTGCTCCGTTCAACAATCCGACTTCTCGTTCACTTAATAGCCATAGTCTTGACGAGAATGAACATTCTTGTGGAACATCATTATAATCTACTGTATATGTCTCCGACACGCTTCTTTCTGAAATTTTGCCATACAAATCTGAATTTGCTATGCCCGTTACTGCTGTTGATATATATCCTCCCGTTTCAGATAAATATGCGCATATGTCGCTTTGATCGTAGTCATTGTTTACCCCATCTGCGTCAAATACTTGTCCTGTTATATAAGTTCCTTCTATGCCAGCATATCCGCCACCTGTTACATATCTTTGAATAAACCAGAATGTTTTGCCTGTATAGGTTGCATTATTCATGTTTACGCCTGAAAGGCTGTACCAAGTATCATTTCCCACAGTTATTGAATATGCATCTTTATCTTCGCTTAAATCTTCGCCTTTTACTGCAAATGCAATCCATTCAATAGCAACATCTTCATAACCTGCAGCAATATCAGTTGGTGTTGCATGACCCATATCAACTGCAAGTTGATTGTTTACATTTATGAAGTATGGAGATTCTTCTTCCACAAACTTATTAAACTCCATCGCAACGCTTAAGTTGTTAGTATCTGGCATGGTTATGCTACTTGAGGTTGTTGTAAGTGAGAGTGTTATTGTAAATGTCGCTTCGTCGCCTTCTTCGCCTGCAGTTTCTAAGTCTGCACTGGCTGGGCTTGGGGTTGCTGTTACTCCATCTGGAGTTGTTATTGTCCCAAATTCGGCTGTTACTTTAAATTTTGACTTATTTGTTACTGTGAGGGTAACAACAATATCTTCTGCACTGCCATCAGTTGATGCCATGTCGGTGAAGTAGCGTGAGCCTAAGTCGAGTGTTTTTGTATCACTACGCACTTCTACTACCTCTCCCAAACTCTCTGGCGTGGTTACTGGCAAGCCATCTGCTGTGTTACCTGTTGCGTGGCCTACTATTGTGCCACTTACATCTACATCACAGCCATG
>JAFUKB010000042.1 GCA_017467895.1 Clostridia bacterium | reverse complement strand
TTTACTGACTTTTTGTAAATGTTGTATAAGTTCATGTTAATTTCTTTATTTTTTAGAAATTAACAGGTAATTGTTTAAATCTATTTAAACATCTTTTAACCTTTACTTTTCTATTAAATTTTGAATGTACTTGCCACTCTTCTTCCGAGTGACTCCGTTATATTAACACACCCCCTCAGCCTATGTCAACAACTTTTTTAAACTTTTTTTATTTTTTTTTGACTTTTTTATGCTTTTTACAAACACTCGGGTGCGGGGTGGAAATATTTATCTTTTATTCATTAAAAATATAGTCATAACATTAAAATCAAACAAAAAAAAGGCACCAAAAATGGTGCCTTTTATTAAAGTTTTTTACGCAACGACTGTTGAAAGTTCAAACGAGATATTATTGTCCATTGTAAACCCTCTAACATTTGTAATTAATTCTAAAACGATAGTTATTTGCAATGTTTCTCCACTTGCAATTTGATGATTTGTGACATTAACATAGTTCTTTGTTGAATCGTATATATTCATATTAACTTGATTTCCACTTAGATTAGAGAAAACCACTTGATCATCAGCCGAACCATTTTTGTAACTAATCTTGGTTACAAAATGGCCTTCAGGGTGAGTTGCAACTCCTTTAAGATCAAATTTCAAAGCCCTTTCTATATTACAATTTTTAATTGTAACAACATATTTTAATGTTTCAACCTCGTCAGGAATAAATTCACTTGTTCCAATATTCCAAACTGGGCATGATGGGCCACCACCATTATAGAAATCATCTTGATAATAATGTGCACCGGCATAAACAGATGTAGGATCAGCAACATCACCATAATAATAGTTGCCAGTTGCCTCAAAAAAAGCATCTTCATTATTAACTTTAAAAATCAGTTCGTTATTTTTGTAACTTGTTGCAGCAACAAGATTATAAACACCAAGGCCAACAGCCACAGTTAAAAGACCAAGCAATATGCAATAATAAATAATTTTTTTAGTCATATTTCCCTCTTAAACATTTTTAGTATATAATATTTTTTTTATTCTAAGCAACTAAAAAACACTTTTTAAGCACGAAATTTCATTTAGTTACATTTTTTGCTTGCAATTAGCAAATTTGTGTGATAGAATAAAACGAATTTTTAAAAGGAGAATCAAAGCACTATGCCAAATATTAAATCTGCTAAAAAAAGAGTTTTGGTTACAGAAAAAAAGAACGCATTAAACAAATCAATTAAATCTGAAATTGCAACTGCTAAAAAGAAATTTTTATCAGCAGTTGAAAACAAACAGGTTGAAGAAGCAACAAAACTTTTAAGAGAAGTTGTTTCGTTATATGACAATGCAGCACAAGACAATGTAATCAGCACAAACTGTGCAAGACGCAATCAAGCAACTCTTTCTAAAAAATTAGATGCTATCAAAGCGTAAGCAACACTTTTCAAACCTCTTTTAAGAGGTTTTTTTGTTGCCAAACTTATGGCTACCACATTTATTAAAATAAAAAAGACGCAAGATTAAAAGCGTCTTTTTTTAAATATAATAAGAACAATACGAGTACATTTGTGCATTATCGCTTTTACAAAATGGTTTAAGCAAAAATCTATTTTTGATTTATTATTGCCAGCACCAAAAAGTAAAGAGAGTTTTCCTGGCTCATTTGACCACTTTTAATATTATAATCGGCATCAAGCAAAAGATTGATTATTCTTTTTAGTGCGCCAGCAGAGAATCCATTTGCCTGCTGTTTTGCTTTTGTAACAGCATACTCTTTACAACCAAGTGCTTTTGCAAGGTCAGCACTGCTACCCTTATTAATTTTTGCAAACATCATTCTTCTAAACTGACCTGATATTAATGCAAGAATTTTTATTGGTGCCTCACCCGCGTTTAGCATGTCATTAAGTATTTTTAGCGCCTTTGTTTTATTTTTTGCACCAAGCGCATCGGTTAATGCAAAAACTTGCAATTCGGTTTCCTTTACCACCAAATAATCAATTATATCTTGCGTTACTTCGGTTTTATTTGCCATGTAATCGCATATTTTTTTAATTTCTTGGTTAATTCTTGTTATGTCGGACAAACAATATTCCACCAGCATTTTACATGTTGCCGGTTCAATATTTTTACCTTTTGCCTTAAATTCGGTTAGTATATGTTCAACAATATATTCTTGCGACATTTTACATTCAACAATATTAACATTTTTCAATACATCAAAAACTTTTGATGAAGAGTCATCAAGAAAAACCAAAACGCAGTGTTCATTATAGTTATCTATATAGTTTTGCAAAGATGTTTTTTCTGTTGAAGTTAAATCTTTTGCAGTATAATTTACGCAAACCAAGCGTTTTTCGTTAAAAAATGAGAATTGATTGCATGAATTAACAATTCCATTTGCATCAAAGTTTTCATCATCATAATCAAAAACATTTATGTCTGCAATATCCAATGTTTTAATTATATAATTTTTTGCATTTTTGCATAAAAAGGCATCTCCCTTTAGAACATAGACACCCTCTATTGTTTTTTGTTTCAAAAATTCAGTATAATTCAATCTAAACTCCTTAACGACATTTTACTATTATTAAAATCTATTGTCCAATTACCACTCATATTAATTGTGTGATAACTGTTGCTTATTATTGTTTTACTATCAACAACTATATATCTTGCATTAATGTTAGATAAATCCTGTTCAGCAAAATCATTGCAAATTAACACATCAATGCCCGACTCATCACCAATAACTGATGCCAAATGATAATAATTTGCAAAGTCACTACAAACAAAGACTTTAAAATTGTTGTAATTAAACAAATATCCACAAAGAGTGCCGTCTATGCTTTTAGCCGTCACTGTTATATTTTTTAAGTTATAATTTTGATTAAATTGTAAGCAACCCTCATCTTCGTTTATTGTTGCATGATATGCCTCTTTATAAACTTCACTCTCATAATAGGTTGGCTCTCCCAAAAAGAACAACCCATCTGCTGATGAGCGAACAACTGACGAAAAATATTTCTTTGCTGTTAACCTAGAGGTTGTTTCAAGGTTACCAACATAATATTTTGCACCAGAGAACTCCAAAACATATTCAGAGTTGCCATAACTATTTAAAACGCTTATGTTTAATTTTTGGTTTATTGGCAAGTTTATGCCAAAAGCCACTATGCAGGAAATAAAAACTAATATCAAGCCATAGCAAACTTTTTGTTTAAACTTTAAATTTATAAAATGTGACATAATAAACATAACGACATACAAAGCAACTATCACAAATGTTGGAATCAACACAAAATTTATAATCGCCCAGTGTTGTTTTGCTACAACTTCAGCAATTAGCATTATTCCACTAATAATTTTGCCCGGGATAAACAATAAAAATCCAAGCGCAGGAATAAGACATACTAATGGGGACAAAATAAACAGCAAAATGAAAAAGACTTCAAACACTGGCACACATAGCAAATTTGTTAATATTGACAGCAGTGAAGCCTGCTGATAATAATAAATTGTTAATGGTAACAAACCAAGTTGAACCGAAATTACTATTGTTAAAGCGTTAGAAAGCCACTGTGGCATTTTGATTTTGTTAAACAGCCTACTAATCATAGGAACAAACATTGTTATTGAAAGCACGCAAAAGAAACTAAGTAAAAAACCAGCGTCAAAAACCGACAATGGCTTAAAAAGCAAAATTGCCAAACCTGCCACGGCAAGAGAATTTAGTTTGTCATAATGCCCACCAAAAATTTCTGATAAGCACATCATAATTGCCATAATAGTTGCTCGTATGCACGAAACCGAAAATGAGCATAAATAGCAATAAAATAATAAAACCCCACCTATTACAACTGGTCGAATATATCTACCATAAGGAATTTTTTTTAGCAATGCTGAAATAAGTGTAGCCACAAAGCCAATATGCAAACCCGAAATCGCCAATAAATGCGCAATGCCCGAAATTGAAAAATTATTGGCTATTTCACCATTAATGAGTGATTTATCGCCAAACAAACTTGCATAACAAACACTAGCCTCCTGATCAGAAAGATTAGTTTCAAGCGCAAGTTTGACCGAATTTCTCAAACTTTCCGAAACAGACAACCCAGCAAACCTATCGATTGTCACATGCGAGTCTTGAACTGTTGCTGACATTGCAATGCCATACTTATATTCATAATTATTGAAAGAACCAAGAGTGAACAAAGTCGTCTTTTCTAAATACTCTGTAAAAGTAATAACATAACCAACTTCTAATGTGTTTGAGTTTTGAACAAACACTTTGATGTTTTTATTTATTTTTTCGCCGTTTAAATAAACATTATCTAAAACAACTGATTGTGCTAAAGAATAATCTGCAACCATTGATACTCTGCCAGAAACACAATATGTTCCACTTTGATAGCCTGCGTTAAAATTATACGAAGACAAAGCAAAAACACCAATTCCTATGGCAAACGCCACTAATGTGGCAAGAAGCCTTTTTAAATGTTTTGTAAAAGTTAAAATTACAGCAAGAGCAAAAAATGCACATGAAACGGCTACAATAATTAATGTGTTGCCCAGCAAAAAGTGGCGGGCAAAAAAAATGCCGAGCGCTATTGCAATAAAGCCATAAAAAAGTGGTCTGTAATTTATTAACCTACTAGCCTTCTTCATATGTTAACTACAACAAAGTTTACAACAAAAAAGTGCAAAAGTAAATCATTTGCACTTTAACTTAAAAATTAACAATCTATTTTGCCGAAATTTGAATTTCATCATTTATCTCATCAACAATAATTTGGCTATTTGGTTCAATGTTTTTCTCAAGCAAAAGTTTTGCAACACGAGTTTCTATTGTATGGCTAATATATCTTTTAAGTGGGCGTGCACCATAAACCATGTCATAGCCGTTTTCAATAATAAATTCTTTTGCCTTATTTGTAACTTGCAATGTGAGTTGTTTTTCTAACAGCCTATTTGCAAGGCTTTTTAATTGTAAATCTACTATTTGTGAAATATCTGCTTTTGTGAGTGGAGCAAAGAAAACAATATCATCTAACCTGTTTAAAAATTCCGGTCTAAACTGAGTTTTTAAAAGCATTTGCACGCTTGTTTGTGCATCTTGTGATATTTGACCGTTTTTATCAATGCCATCTAGAATTATATCAGAGCCCAAGTTTGATGTCATTATAATAATAGTATTTTTAAAATCCACCGTTCGTCCTTGTGAATCGGTTATTCTTCCATCATCTAAAACTTGAAGCAAAATATTAAAAACATCTGGGTGTGCCTTTTCTATTTCATCAAATAGAATAACACTATATGGCCTGCGCCTTACAGCCTCGGTTAACTGTCCACCCTCTTCATAACCAACATATCCCGGAGGTGCACCAATTAAGCGCGATACACTAAATTTTTCCATGTATTCGGTCATGTCTATGCGAATCATATTTTTTTCATCATCAAACAGATTTTGTGCCAATGCCTTGCAGAGTTCAGTTTTTCCTACGCCTGTTGGCCCCAAAAACATAAATGAACCAATCGGCCTGTTTGGGTCTGCAATTCCTGCACGAGCACGCAAAATTGCCTCGCATACCCTGCTAACAGCCTCATTTTGCCCAATAATTCGCTCATGCAACACCGAATCAAGATTAACAAGTTTTGACTTCTCACTCTCAACAAGTTTGTTAACAGGAATGCCAGTCCACCTTGCAACAATCTTGGCAATTTCGTCCTCTGTTACACGGCTAGACAAAAGTGCGCTTCCTTGATTTGCTTCTATCTCTTCTTCGGCTTGTTCTAACTCTTTTTTTAAATTTGGCAAGCGTGAATATTTAAGTTCTGCAGCCTTGTTTAAATCATATTCCCTTTCTGCTTTTTCAATTTGACCACTTAATGATTCAACTTCCTCTTTTAATTTTTGAATTTTTTGTATATTATTTTTTTCTTTTTGCCATTGAACCTTCATTTCATCATATTGTTTGGTTAAAACATCTAATTCGCTTTCTAATTTTTTTAAACGCTCTTTTGATAATGCGTCTTTCTCTTTTTTTAACGCCTCGCGCTCAATTTGATATTGAATTATTTTGCGGTTAATTTCATCCATTTCAGTTGGCATGCTATCAATTTCGGTTTTAATGCTTGCACATGCTTCGTCAACAAGGTCAATGGCTTTGTCTGGCAAAAACCTGTCAGAAATATATCTGTTTGAAAGAGTTGCAGCAGCAATTAGTGCATTATCGGAAATTTTTACACCATGATAAACTTCATAACGCTCCTTTAGCCCGCGCAAAATTGACACTGTGTCTTCAACATTTGGCTCATTTACCAAAACTGGTTGAAAGCGACGCTCTAATGCTGGATCTTTTTCAATATACATTCTATATTCGTCAAGAGTTGTTGCTCCAATGCAGTGGAGTTCTCCCCTTGCAAGCAAAGGTTTTAAAATATTGCCAGCGTCCATTGCTCCATCTGTTTTTCCTGCACCAACAATTAAATGAATTTCATCAATAAACAAAATTATTCTGCCTTCGCTTTTTTTAATTTCGTTTAAAACAGCCTTTAAACGCTCTTCAAACTCCCCTCTATATTTTGCTCCCGCTATTAACGACCCCATGTCTAAACTAAACACATGCCTGTCTTTTAATGCACTTGGCACATCGCCTTTAACAATTCTTATTGCTAAACCCTCGGCAATAGCAGTTTTACCAACACCCGCTTCACCAATTAGCACAGGGTTATTTTTTGTCTTGCGTGAAAGTATTCTTATTACATTTCTTATTTCACTGTCTCTGCCAATTACTGGGTCAAGTTTATTATTTTTGGCAAGTTCCACAAGGTCACTGCCGTATTTTTTTAAAACATCTTCTTCTTGTTCATTTGATTAAATATGTTCATATATTAATCTCCTTTTTTTTGAAAAATCATCACTAATATATCACACTTTGCTAGCAATGTCAACAGCGGAGTGCTAATATTTTTTTTATGTTATATAAAAATTATTAACAAACTTGTATAAATTAAAAACGAGTGGCAAATTTTGTTACTTATATATTGTATTAAAAAATGCACTATCATTTGATAATGCATTTTTTGTATATAAAAAACTATTGTCACTCTTTGTGTTTGTTATGCTACAACATATCTTGAGCATAATGCGCGATAGAATGCATCTGCTATTTGCAAATATCCATAAGTGTTTGGATGCACGCCGTTTGACTGAATTGTTTCAGTTTGTGGGTTGCGTGAATTTACTGGCACTTCTGTTGTAGGATAGTTATAGTCACCATCAAATTGTGCTTTTGTATCTACATATCTAACAAAATCTGAATATTTTTCACTTAAACAAAGATTTTCTAATGCTTTATTGTATGCAAAAGCCGTCATATACATTCCGTATGCGTCTCCATAACTTGTTGATGTTTGATAGTTCGACCCAGTTCCTCCACCAAGTGAATTAAGTGGTATACCTAGGCAAGTGACCTTTACATTTGGGAATTGTGTTTTAAGTATATCAATAAGTGTTTGTGCATTTTTTAAATTACCAGTATCTGTTGGATAATCATCAAGATACAACTCTCCATGTCCATTCCAAGTAAGCAGGAAATAAACCTCATCTATTCCCGAATATCCATTTGTTGTGCAGTAGTTTACGAAGTCAATACTTTGAGTTTCTGAGTTATAGAAAGGACTAGAAGAACCTAAATAACTTGCCCATGTCCATCCCGCTGTGCCTTCATAGCCAACAGTTTTGCCATCAACAGTAACTGTTTTTGTTCCAATAAAGTTAAGGGAATCTGCGTTTCCTAACCCTTCTGGAGTTCCACCAGTCATGCAAAATCTTCGATAGCCTTCTTTAACCCATGTCCCAGCCGCTGTAAGGCTGTCTCCTATGCAGAGAATATTTTTTGCTGTTGAATATGTTGTCCCCGTCATTGGATTAACAACATTTAATATTGTAGAATCTTCTCCAATCAGTTGTCCGTTATCATTTAACACTTGGATCGACAAATCATGCGTGCCAACATCACTTTCTGTTGGTGTCCACTGCCAAAATCTTGGATAAGCATTGCCTTTGCTTGAAACTACTTTAATATAATAATTATATGGGTTAACAGCACGAATTACTCCACGGTAGAATAATTGAAAAACATCGTTTACTACAAGGTCATAACTTTGAGCCAAATGAACATCAACTGTCTGCAAAACTGCCGAATCTTCATTATTGTCTTCATCATTATTATCGTTTGTATATACTTCACCTATATCGATAGAGAACATGATAGAACTTACAGTATCAGCATTACCTATATGGGTTAAATATCGTGGTGCCACCATATTCCCATTAGTAGTATATGCAAGCAAATACCCATCACCTTCTACATTTGCTGTAGTCCCTGCGTAATAATTACAGTATTGATTGCAAGTGTATGAAAAATATAAATTGTTTGTGTTTCCTGTAATTGGAGTAGAAAGTTTCCAAATAATGTCTTTGTAGGTGTTTGGTTCAATATTTACAGCAAGCGCTGCACCTGCAATAATTTCACCATATTTTGTTTCTTGAGAAATATGCATATTGATTCTAGTAATTGCCTCATCTCTTGCACCTACTCTAAATTTTAATGCACTAACAGTTGGAATAGCGCCAATGCTTCCGCCCCAGCCAGAGAATGTTGATGTTGTGTATGGTGTACCAAGACTACCAGTATATGTTGAACTTGTCTGGGTGAAATTTTGATCTTTATATTCAACAACCGGCACAACTTCACCAATAATGACTGGTAAATATCTTTTATAATAATTTGGAGATGCCCCCGTAGCATTAGACCAATTTTCAAAAGATGTTAACATGCTACCGTTTGTAACATAAGACATAGACACATCAGCAACTGAACTATCATTTGCCATATATCCATCACAAAGTTGATTACAAGTGTAACCAAAATAATAAGTTTTTTCGTCAGTGTTTTGTATTGGCTCTGAAAGTGTCCAAACGATATACTCATTTGTATTTGCATCAATTTGAACATCTAATTGTTCAGAAGCAATAAGTGTACCATTTCTATTCTCTTCCGCAAGCATAACATTTATTTTGGTTATTGGAGCATCGCATGCACCTACTCTAAACTGAATATTATTTATGTATTTAGGTGCTCCAATTGAGCCTGCCCAACCGCTAAATACTGAAGCATTATTAAGTTTCTCAGTGTAATCTGGACGAACGGAAATATATGACGGTACAACATAATAATCATCATATTGTTTGAGAGTTTTTTCAAATGACATATCAAAGAAGTTTACATCTGAAGACATGTTTAACTCTGTTGAATCATCATTAACGCTAATTGTAATAACAAATTGACGATATGTAGATGAAACAAACTCTGCGTTTGAATTATAAACTGCTTCGTCTATATAAAACTCGGAACCAAAAACATAATCGTCCGTTCCAACTTTTGCAGACACATCAATATTTGATGCTGTCAAATATTCTGCAAATTCCGTGCCTAAATTTAGCGTTGCAAAAACAGGAAAAAACGAGTAGTTATATACATCAAGCGTAATAATTATTGGCGGGGTTTCCATAGCCGACTCTTCATCAAAAATAATGCTATCTATTGTCCAGCCATCATTGCCAATAAAATTTTCCATATCGTTTAAATAATCGGCATTGTTATTAAAGAACAGTGAGCCCTCCTCACTATTTTTGATTGCGTTTGAAACCTGCCCAACAATTTTAACATCACAACCATGGGCAGTAAAGCCAATTTTGCCTGACGCGTTTAGGTTTGCTGTGGTTGCGGAGTAAACACCTATTGCTATTGCGCATACGCATAGGCAAATGGTTACAATGTTGAACCACAATCTGAATTTGTTTTTCATGTCTTTTTCTCCCTTTATTTTTAATTAATAGTGAATAGCGAGTAAGTAATAGTTAATAAGTAATAGTGAATAGGTATGGACTTTTCACTCTTCACTTTTACTTTTTCACTTTTCTCCTTAAGTGTACCCCCCCCCGCGCCATTGTCAACCAAATTTTAATAATTTGCAAAATTTTTTTACTTAGACCATATTTTTTATCTAATTGGTACCATTTTTTACATTTTGAAAATATATTAAAAAAATCACTGGCTTTATGATTTGCCAATGATTTTTATTAAAATATAATACACTTATTCATGTTTGCATTCATGATGATGACAACAACATTCATGTTCATGATGGCTATGTGTGTGAGTGTGTTCATGATAAATTTTATGTTTTGTTTTGTGAGTTAAGGCGCGCAAACTATTTAATATTGCGAGCACTGTTACGCCAACATCAGCAATAACAGCGCTTAGCATACCGGTTATGCCAATAGCACCCAAAGTTAAAAATGTAATTTTAATTAGTGCCGAAAACAATATATTTTGCCACACAATTTTGCGAGTATATTTAGAAATTTCTATTGCTTGTGGGATTTTTTGAATATTATCGTTTGCAATAACAATGTCGCTTGCCTCAATGCTTGCAGAATTGCCCTTTAACCCCATACAAAAACCAACATTTGCAAGAGTTAGGCTTGGTGCATCATTTAAGCCATCACCTACAAAGCCAACAATATTATTTTTTTGGCTTAATTTATTTCTCAACCACTCATATTTTTGCTGAGGCAACAAGTTTGCATTTACTTCGTCAATTTTAACATGTTGTGCAACATGCTGAGCCACACTTTTATTATCACCCGTAAGCATAACTGTATTAACATTTTGTTTTTTTAGAGCATTAATTGCATGAGCAGCAGCATCTTTTATTTTATCTTGCAAAACAATGTGTCCCAATTTTCCATCGTTCTTGAATAGTTCCACAACCGTGCCTTCAAGATTTTTTGTTCTTTTACCAACAAAATAGTTGTTGTTTTCATATTCAAAATATACGCCCTCGCCTGCAACCTCTTTAAAGTTATCAATTTGTTGCAAGTTGGTGCTATTGGCAGATGCTATGGTTTTTGCCAATGGGTGCAAAGAATATTGTTCTCCAAGCCCTGCTAAAAATAATATGTCTTGCTGAGTATATTGCTCATTTAAACTTTGAATTTTTACTATTTCAAAATCTCCAGTGGTTAGTGTTCCTGTTTTATCAAATGCGACCAAATTTAACTTGGCACATGCGTCTAAGTAATTTGAACCTTTAATTAATATTCCATTTTTTGAAGCGTTGCCTAGCCCCGAAAAATATGTTAAAGGAACAGAAATTGCAAAAGCGCATGGGCAAGATATAACTAAGAAAATTAGCCCACGATATAAAGCAGTATCAAAGTTTTTTGTTATTGCAAAAACAATACCCAAAACAATAACAGCAAGCAAAATAACGCCAAGAGTATACCATTTGGTTATTTTTGAAATAAAAGTCTCTGTTTTAGATTTTTTATCTGATGCAGTTTCAATTAAATTAATTATTTTATTTACCGTGCTATCTTCATATTCTTTTAACACCCTTATTTTTAAAACACCATCAAGAACAATAGCACCTGACAACACTTGTTCGTCAGTTTTTGTCAAAACAGGCAAACTTTCTCCTGTTAAACTCTGCAAATCCAAAGAAGCACTTCCTTCAACAACCACGCCATCAACCGCAATTCGTTCTCCCGGGCGAACAATAATTATATCGTCAAGTTTGATTTCCTTAGGTTCAACTTTTATTTCTTTCTCGCCATCAATTACAACTGCATACTCGGGCTTAAAATTAGTCAATTTTTCTATGGAGCGTTTTGATTTATTAATTGCCATGTTCTCAAGCAACTTGCCTATTGAGTACAAAGCGATAACCATTAATGCCTCCATGTGTTCTCCAATAGCAGTAGCGCCAACTACTGAAATTGTAACAAGCAAATTTTCATTAATAGTGCCTTTAAGTAGCAATGCGAGTGCTTTATAAAATGTTTTATAGCCAAGACACAGTGCACTTAATGAAAACATCACCCAAAACAACCAAGCAGGCATTGACACAAACAAGCAACAAACACCAAGAACTAAACCAAAAAATAATAAAAACATATCTAATAGCATTTTTTTATTATTTTTTTTGCCTTTTTCTAGTATGATTCTTGCATTTGGCTCTAATTTTTTTGTTAACTGAACAATTTCGTCAACTGCTTTTTTGTCATCATGACTATTAAACTCTATGTAACCCTTTAAAAAATTAATTTGAGCATATTGAACGCTTTCAAGTTTGTTTATATTTTGTTCTAATGCTTTTGCGCAGTTTGGACAATCCAACCCCTCAATTTTAATCTTCATGATGACACTCCCGCATATGTTTACTACTTATTTCAAAAATCTGCCTTACATGATCGTCATTTAAACTATAAATAACTTCTTTGCCAACCTTTTTACTCTTAACAATGTCCATTTCTCGCAAATATTTAAGTTGATGCGAAACAGCCGATTTTGTTATGTTTAATATAACAGCAATATCGCAAACGCAAAGTTCGCATTCTTTAAGCGCATTTATAATTTTTATCCTTGTGCTATCTGAAAGTGCTTTATAAAAATCAGCCAAAACTAGCAGTTTATCATCATCTAACATGTTTTTCTTTGCTTTTATAACATGCTCTTCGTGAATAAAATCACAATCACACATAAGTTCGGTTTTTCCCATAATCTTCCCCTTGGTTGAATTGTCATTCAACTATTACACAGTTTAATTGAACAACCATTCAACTGTCAAATGATTTGAACATACTTACCATTATTTTTAAAATTTTATGATTACACATAAGTCAATATTACATTTCAAACAAAAATACCGCTATAAAAATTTTAAGCGGTATTTTTTAACTTTAATTAAGATCAAATTTATATTAATAATTGCACTCAATAACGCCAAGTTCGCCGTCACGACGAGTGTAAAGAACATTGACTTTTTTTGATTTTGCATTTAAGAACACATAAAACTCATGACCAAGCATTTCCATATTTTCAATAGCATCTTCAATAGCCATTGGTTCAAGGTCGAACTCTTTTGTTCTATAAATTTTCTTTTCAACATCTTCTGGAGTTTCTGCCAAGAATTCTAATGTTGGTGCAACAAATGCTGTTGAACGGAAGAGATCTCTTGCGCGTTTAGAGCATTTTACAATTTGTCTTTCAATTTTTGGAAGAGCGGTGTCAATGTTTTCATACATATTTTCGCCTACAACTTCTGCTCTAAAAATTCTGCTTTTGCTTGTTATTGTAAGTTCAAGTTTATATGTTTTGTTTTGAATTGAGCAAACAACTCTTGCTTTTGCGTTATCATCAAAATATCTATCTAATTTATCTACCTTTTTTTGAATAAGATTTTTAAGTTTTTCGCCTATATCATAATTTTTTTCTACAAATTCTATTCTCATGTTTATATACCTCCCCAATTTGTATGTTTTTATTTTAGCAAACATGCACAAATTTAACAAACATTTTTAACAATTTTCAAAAGTTAGTCCATTACCGTCAACATCAATAACAACAACACCCGTTTTTTCCAATTCGCCAAGAAGAATTTTTTCTGCAATTTTATCTTCTATTTCTTGGCTTATAAAGCGTTTAAGTGGTCGGGCACCATAGCGAGTATCAACTCCGTTATCAATTATATAATCAAGTGCTCGCTCGGTTAATTTTAAACTTAATTCTCTTCTATTAAGGCGTTTATTTATGTTTGCCACCATTATTGTTGCAATTTTAGTCAAATCTATTATAGTAAGCGGATGAAATATGCAAACCACATCAATCCTGTTTACAAATTCTGGTCTAAAATGCCTGCGTAGTGCTTCTAAATATATGCTTTTTGCAAATGCTTGGTCATCGTTTTCCTCCAAGTTCTTTTGCACCTCTGCACTGCCAAGGTTTGATGTCATAATAATTATTGTATTACAAAAATTAACAACACGCCCTTGCCCATCAGTAAGTCTGCCATCGTCTAAAATTTGAAGCAATGTATTAAATATGTCTGGATGAGCCTTTTCAATTTCATCAAAAAGCACAACAGAATATGGTTTTCGCCTTACTGCTTCGGTCAACTGCCCGCCTTCATCATAACCAACATAGCCCGGAGGTGCACCAATAAGTTTTGACACTGTATGTGGCTCCATATACTCGCTCATATCAAGCCTGATTATGTTAGTTTCGTCATCAAACATAGCCTCAGCAACCGCCTTTGTAAGTTCGGTTTTGCCCACGCCAGTTTGCCCCATAAAAATAAATGAACCGATTGGCTTATTTGCATCACCCATGCCAACGCGTGAGCGCCTTATTGCCTTGCACACACTGTTTATGGCGTCATCCTGCCCAACAACTCGTTTATGCAAAATGTTTTCTAAATTGAGCAACTTTTCTTTTTCACTCTCGGTCAACTTTGTTACAGGCACGCCCGTCCATTTTGAAACAACTTCGGCAACATCATTTGCCGAAATGCTTCTATTATTATTTTTGTCAAATTTATCGCGAAGGTCATTAACCTCACTAGACAGCACAGATATTTGTTCTTGCAAACGAGCAACCGCATCAAAGTTTCTTGCAATGCTTAATTCGCTTTTATTTGCCAAAAGTTGTTTTAGTTTAGCCTCTTTTTCTTGCAATTCATTTGGCTTTATCGAATAAGCAACCCTTGCTCTTGCTGCCGCTTCGTCTATTAAATCTATTGCCTTATCTGGCAAACTACGCCCAACAATATATCTATCACTAAGCATTGCTGCTGCCTCAATAGCCGAATCGGTTATTTTAACTTTATGATAAGATTCATAGTTATCACGCAGGCCCTTTAAAATTTGAACAGTTTGTTCAACCGATGGAGGATTAACAATAATTGGCTGAAATCTGCGCTCTAATGCTTTGTCAGCCTCAATATATTTTCTATATTCATCAGTGGTTGTTGCACCAATGGTTTGGAGTTCCCCGCGAGAAAGATATGGTTTTAGCATGTCGGACGGACTAACCTCACCCTCTTTTGCTCCTGCCTGAGCGATTGTGTGAATTTCATCAATAAACACAATAATATTTTGGCTTGCAATAATTGTTTCAATAGCATCTTTTAATTTTTCTTCCATGCTACCGCGATATTTTGTGCCTGCCATAAGCCCGCCTATTTCAAGCGAATATATGATTTTATCTTTTAAAATATCTGGAACATTTCCATTTGCAATCTTAAGAGCCAACCCCTCAACAACTGCCGTTTTGCCAACCCCCGCCTCACCAATTAAAATTGGATTATTCTTTGTTTTTCGGCACAAAATTTCAATTATTCTTTCAATTTCTTCATCTCTGCCAATAATTGGGTCAATTTTGCCTTTTCTAGCCTTTAATGTGACATCACTGCCCATATCAAGCAATTTATCAGGCAACAAACTGCGATTATCCGAATCCAAAAGCATATCATCAGAATCTACGCTTTGAAGAGATATTAGCACTTTGGACTTTATTTCAGTAATATTAATTTTAAAAGAAGTAGTTAATATTTTTACGGCATATGTTCCGTTATTTACCAAAAGTGCAAAAAACAAATGTTCAGTGCCAACAAAATTATGATTCAACTGCAATGCAACTTGTTTTGCCGTTGCCAAAAGTTCTTTGCTTTTGGGTGTTAACTCAACCTCAACACCAGCCAAAACTTTTTCCATTTGGATTTCACCCTGCAACAGTTCTTTAAGTGCCGACGCAGTAACACCATATTCCGCCAAAATCTTATTCGACATACATTCTTTTACTGTTGCTAGCCCATACAAAATATGCTCGGTGCCAATTTGATTTCCACCCAGTTCCATTGCAATTTTGCCCGCATTTTTTATAACCTTGCTCAAATTGTCACTGGAAGTATTAAACATCGACCTCTCCTTTTAAAACTGCTTTTTCTATAATGCTTGCAAGCACTTTTGCTCGTGCCTTTTCTAATTCTTTTATATTAGACTCAGTACTGTTTAAGTGATTCTCCTTAATTTTACACAATACACTTAAAATATCAAATTGATTTTTAAGTTTTAACACCTTTAAATTCAATCCCCACAAAATAGTTGCCAAACATTCAAGTGCACAGTCTTGGGTTATTCTATAAGCGTTTTTTGCAATGCCATATGCCCTAAATATTTTATCAACCAAATTACTTGCAGAAAAATCAAATATATTATTTTCTTCCCTTTGCTCAATTTCTAAAAGTTTTTGTACCGTGCGTTGCATTTGCTCGGCGAATTCACTTTCTTTATATCCAAAAGTATATTTATTTTTTATAACTACAAAAGCGCTTTTGCCATCGTGTTCCTTGCCATTTAAGTCGGTTAATAAATAATCCTTTAAAAGGCTTTCTTGCTTTAATTTAGCAAACTTATCATTTTGCATAATCGCAGGCAAAAACAGCAAGCATGTTATTTGCATGCCAGTTCCACAGAGATTAGGGTTAGCAGTTAAATAACCAAAAGTTGTATCAAAAGCAAGTTCGAGTTTATCAGAAAGTTTATCATCAATTTCGTTTGCTTTTTGATAAGCCATTTCAAGGTTAAATCCCTTTATTCTTGCAACAATTCTTACATGTTCTTGTTCGTTAATAAAAATAAAGTTTTGCAAATCGTCAGTTTTGCCAAAGGCGGATATATCTTTATTATCAATAAGCAATCTTGTTAATTGTCCCTTTTCTTCTAGGCGCAAGCAATCTTCAATTTGCATATTCTTTAGCGACCTAAACTCAAAGTCATCACCAAAAATTTCTGACATTGACCTTACAACACCAACCGCCTGTTCTGTATCGGTTAGCGTTTTTACAAATGGCATATCTTTAATATTTCGGCTATAACTAACTTGAGAAAGAAGCACATTATTAGAGTTTTCCATAATTTTGCTCCTTTAATTTTTGAATTTCGATGCCATATTTAGTTGCCTGTTGAAAATTGCCATTTTTTAAACAAATTTCTACCATTTGCTCCAACTCTTTAATTTGCTTTTGAACATAAAATGCGTTTGGTTTTTTACCCAAGTATGTTTGTTCTTTAAATTTAGGCAAAAACTCGGTTTTTAAATAATTTTCAAACGCACAATAACACTCCGCGCACCCAAACAACCCCGATGCTTTAAATTCATCAAATGTCGTCCCGCAATTTTGGCATTTTTCTTGTATCTTTACTCTATTAATTTCTTTAATAGCCAAAGTTTCCAATTCAACATCATTATTTATTCTTCTATAACATGTTCCACATAAGTATTGTAATTTATTAGTTTGAGCAGAAACAAAAATGCTTGTAGCATCTTTTTTTTTGCATTGTTCACAAAGCATTTTGCCCTCCTAAACCCTTGAATTATCAACATCTTAAACCAAATTCAAAATATTGTCAAGAATTACACAATTTGATTAAACATATATCAAAAAAATCGACACAAACCACCATTAGCACACAATGCAATAACATCTTTTACTCATGATATTTATTTTGCAAACAGCAATTATTGAATTTTCGCACAAAAAAACCTTGATAGATATTCAAGGTTTTTTGTTTATGTAATTATCTAACAACCTCATCGGTTACACCTAGTTCGGTTTTTAATTGATCTAAACTTCTTATAACTTGTGGAGTTACATTTTTAATTGTTGAAGACTTTTTATCAATTGTGTGAGTTCTTAGAACAAATGGGAAC
>JAFUKB010000006.1 GCA_017467895.1 Clostridia bacterium | reverse complement strand
AGCATTATTGAAACACTTGACCGATTAATAAAATTGTAATAAACTATTGTTATATTTACAACATTTTAAAAAATTTATCGGCAACAAAAAACAGACAAGTGTTGGAATAAAGGTACTGCAACATTATGAATACAAAAAATAATCAAAGATACAAAACAAACAACGAAAAAATTGAGACCGCATTTCTATCGTTAATTTTAAACAACAATTATGAAAATATAACCATAAGCCAAATATGTGAAAGAGCCAATATTAATCGAAGCACTTTTTATGCACATTACGACGACATAAACGATTTAATAATTACAATCGAGAGCAAGTTTGCAAACGGCATGTCGTTAATATTTGATTTTGGACGAAGGCAAACGCACGAGGCTTTTATTGAAATGTTTACTTTTATAAAAAAAAATAAATACTTTTATAAAGCATTTTTAAATATTCCATATGCAACTTTTGCAGAAAAAAATGTGCAATCACAAATCTTAAGCAATTTGGCAATAAATTCAAAAGTTAACATATCAAATGAGATTGAATTATCATACAGGGCAAACTTTTTTAGTGCTGGCATTAAAGAAATTTGCAGACTATGGCTTGAAAGAGATTGCAAAGAGAGCCCCAAACAAATGGCAGAACTTTTGATTAAAGAATATAAAAACAGAGCATAATTTTTAAAAATATTATAATATTTTAACTATTAAAAACCTCCTGCAAAACAGCAAGAGGTTTTTATATTTGACAACACATATTTAATTTATTTTGGTAACAAATCACTTATTTGTTTTCTTCATCTTTATTCTTTTTAAACAAATTAACAATTTTATTATAAGTTACAACAATAACACATTGTTTTTTGTTTTTTATTGTGTCATAAACAAACAAGAAAACAATATAAACCGCCATAAACATTAATGCCAAATAGAACCAATTAAATGGAGTATTCGCAATTAATGGAGAGTTAATATTCATAGAATCTGCCTTGCCCCTGATTTTAATGTTAAACAAGCCAAATGTAATTAAGCCAAAATATCCTAGTGGCCATGCATACCACTTTTTAATATTTGGAGTAATATATCCAAGTTCCAAAACAAGCACTGCCATATAAAAAGACAACGAATGATGAATAAGACTTGTTATTGTTGATGGAAAGAAAATTGTTGAGCCCTGACCAATATAGGTTGGATATATTGTGGCAATTAGCCCTGTAAACAATGCAGTGTAAGTAATAAAATGCAGGCAAGATGAATCTTTTTTGCAGAATATGGCAAAGATGGCAAAGAGCAAACTAACCGTTCCACACAAAGAAACCAGTTGGAATGTGTTAACCCAAAGATATATAAACAAGTTGTTTAAAATAACAAATAATAACAAAACTGCACCACTGATTTTTATTGCTAGTTTTTTTGATTTTTCTGTTTTGCAGAATTTTTTAATTAAAATCAACGCAGTAATGGTAAGTGCAAAACTAATTATCATATAAATGATATGTTCTATTCCAAAAATTTTAGGCATTTTTATTTCTCCTTTGTGTAACTTTTTTATCTATTACATACCATAACATAAAAAGGCAAACACATGCAAGCGTACTTATTAAAAATAAAACAATGTCATACACCACCTGACCACATGCAAGCCTAAATTCCTCAAGCGGTGCAAAATAACTGTACAAAATGTTCATGTAGTTAATATTTAATTTAAAAGCCACTGGGATTGCGTAACTAGCATAAAATGCAATGCATGCAACCAAATTAAAACTGTTTGATAATTTTAGTTGTTTTTTAATTAATACTAAATTAAAAATTGGATACGCGATTACGAGCATATGAAAAACAAACGCATGAAAATGATGAAAGTTTACAAAAACCCCTTGACTTGCTGAGCCAATCATGGCGTGTGGGTGCACCAAAACAAGAGGCAAAACAACAAACGAAAAAACAACCGATGGTACATGGAACCAATTTGCGATTTTTGCTGGCATAAACTGCGCAAAAGCAATTAAAACAACAATAAGCGAACAAAAATGCACTGGGATTACATTAAGAGGATATGTGCCAGATGAAATATAATAAATTTGCTTTGCAATTTCAAGCACAATAAGAAAGCCTGCTACCACCTTTAGTGGTATGCTCTTGATTTTATCACTTTTATTTTTTGTTACAAAATATAATATAATTGTTAAAGCAACAATAATAAATAATGCAATGGGTATTGCTATTGTATCTGCTTGACTCCACTTAAACATGACAATATTATACAATATTCTTAAATATTCTACAACACATTAACTATTTTTTTTTAAAATATAAAATTTTATTAAAAAACATAAAAAATCACCATTGACATGATAAAAAGTTCATGTTAAAATTTTTGTGATTATATAAAAAGGATACAATATATTATGGAATTTTTTCTTTACAATGCAAATTGCCCAGTAGACTATGTTGGGCGCTTCAATCTTGCTTTTGGAAGCATAAGTGCCGAAAGAATTGAAGACGAAGAACCTTTGGTTTTAAATCCAAAATCTATTAAATTATTTTTAGCAAAATTAAAAGAGTGCAAATCATTATATAAGGCACTAATTAGCAAATTTGACAAACTTGAGCCACACGAAAAACTCACTCTTTTAAAAAAGTTTTATGAAATTAATTTTAATGAGTTACAATATTATCAATTAAAAAAATATGGCGAACAATTCCCTGTAAGCAAACAAATTAAAACAACCATGTTCATTGGTCGCTCTGGAAAGTTTTATCACGCATTAGCAACTGTTTATGCAAAAAATGGTGTTAAGTTTGGCATGTTTAAAACATACACAAAAGAAGAATTATGCAAATTAATTTCAGAAGGCAAAATTGTTATTGTTGACGCACTACCTTATGGTTCAAAAACCCTCGACTCTTGCTCTCCATCTGATGTATTACATTATGAAGTTCTTGCAAGCGAGTTTAAAGATGAAATGATAGATGAATACACAATTAAAACACTTCAAGAAAAAAATCCTGAAGCGTTGCAAGCATTGCTTGGAGATGTAACTGCACAGCAATTATCTCATGATTATGAAACATTATTTTTACCTACATACAAAAAAATGTTAGACTTCTTAGTAAAATCAGCACGAGTTTCAGTTGCTCACAATAAGGCGCTTGAACGCAACTTGCAAAAACAAAGAACCAAAGCCCTTGAAGAGGTTCGTGAAATTGAAGAAATTGAAAAACAAATTATTGACACATCAAAAGGCAGATAATTATATTTAAAAAAAAATGAGCAATTTTTGCTCATTTTTTTAATTTTATATGATATTTTACATGTTTTTTGCATTAAGTTAAGTGTTTTTATGATATAAGAAATTAATTACTTAATCACTTCTTTAATAACCGCCCCACCTAGACAAGCAGAGTTACCATCTGGCAATTCGTTATAAAGCACAACATATTGTCCCGGTGTTACCGCACGCTGTTTTTCATAAAATAAAACCTCAATATGATCATCAACAACTTTTACATGAACTTTTTGGTCTGGTTGTCTATAACGAAATTTTGCAAAACAATCAAATTCCAACTCGGTTGGTTTTTGGGGAATCCAATTAAATGCCTCGCTAATCATTCCCGATGAAAACAACTCTTCACCCTCGCCTTGTGACACATACAAAACATTGCTTTTTAAATCTTTTGAAAGAACAAACCACCTTTCGCCATTTGAGTCATTTCTGCCCCCAATGCCAAGCCCGCGTCTTTGCCCAAGCGTGTAATACATAAGCCCTTCATGATTTCCGACATGTCTTCCATCTAAGGTCATAATTTTACCGGGTTTTGCAGGCAAATACTCTTTTAAGAAATTTTTAAAATTGCGTTCGCCAATAAAACAAATTCCTGTGCTGTCTTTTTTTTGTGCAGTAACCAAACCCAATTTTTCAGCAATTTCTCTAACCATTGGCTTTTCAATGTCTGCTAAAGGAAAAACGACATATTTTAACTGGTCTTGCGAAAGTTGATTTAAAAAGTAAGATTGGTCTTTGTTTAAATCTTTTGCCTTACATAAGTAATGCAAACCATCTTTTTCAATCTTTTTACAATAATGTCCTGTTGCAATGTAATCAGCCCCCATTTTTTTAGCAAATTCCAAAAACGGACCAAATTTAATTTCTCTATTACAAAGCACATCAGGGTTAGGCGTTCTGCCTCGTTCATATTCTTCTAAAAAATATTTAAAAACGCGTTCATAATATTCCTTAGCAAAATTAACACTGTAATATGGTATACCGATGGCATTGCATACGCGTTTTACATCTTCGTAATCTTGTTCTGCGGTGCATGCTTCGCCTTCTTCCCAATTCACCATAAAAAGCCCAATAACATCATGCCCCTGCTGTTTTAACAAATATGCAGCAACCGAGGAATCTACACCTCCACTAACTCCAACAACAATTTTTGCCATAATATCTCCGTATAAAAACAATCTCAATTTAGATAATAATAAGAAAACACTCATTTCATTCGTGTTGTTCTTGCATTCTTAAAGAAAACACTCATTTCATTCGTGTTGTTCTTGCATTCTTAAAGAAAACACTCATTTCATTCGTGTTGTTCTTGCATTCTTAAAGAAAACACTCATTACATTCGTGTTGTTCTTGCATACTTAAAGAAAACACTCATTTCATTCGTGTTATTCTTGCATTCTTAAAGAAAAATCACAAAAAATTAATATTTTTTGACTATTTTTTTAAAATTTTCATTTTTTAACGGCATTTTTAACCAAATCGGCACCCTCGGTAAAATCAACCGCAACCGGAATTTTATATTTATTTATTGCCCCATCGACTAGATCAAACATCCACATAAACGCATCTATTGCAACAGGCAAAAACAAATAACTCATAAAAAAATCAAAATTTGGAATAGCACTAGACAGCACTGTGGCGATTATAGAAAACAACCCAACAATTAACTGAAACACTGCCTTTGCGTATCTTCCAACATAAAAATTATGTGCACCCCAAAACCCCAAAAAGCCACACAAAAGCATGAATGTTTTTTTGCTTACATCTTTTGGAAACATTGGAGCGTTAACAACTTGGTCCTTTTTGCCGGCCATTATTAAATTTTTGGCAATCTTATTGCTACCATTTTCAACTCGAGAAAAAATAAGCCCGCATTCGGTGCATCTAAATTGCGAGTAAGCATTTTTTGTTCCGCAACGCGGACAGCGTTTTGCCTTATACATTCTTCTCATACTTAGCATGTTAACACACATATTAAAAAAAGTCAAAAAAAACACCAAGAGCCCATTTTGATAAATTCAATCAAAACGAACTTTTGGTGTTAATTTTATTTACAAATTAATTTTAAATTAATGCAAAGATAAAACATAAATTAAATATTACATATTTTAGCGAACTCATCAGCCTTAAGTGATGCACCTCCAACAAGTAATCCACTTATTCCGTCAACATATGCAAACTGCCTTGCATTTTGAGAATTAACACTTCCTCCATACAATATTTTTATATTTTTGCCTGCGTTTATCGAATATTCTTTTGAAATTTCTTCACGGATTATTTGAACAACTTCTTCAATTTGCTTTCCGTTTGGCAAAACTCCCGTGCCAATAGACCAAATAGGCTCATAGGCAATAATTATGTTTTTAAGTTCGTTTTCATACAGTCCCTTTAAACCATCAACAACTTCTTTTTCAATCGCCATTTTATATTTCTTGTTTTGTCTTTCATATTTTGTTTCGCCCACACACAAAACAACTTTTAACCCTTGCGAAAGTGCTGATTTGATTTTTTTATTTATGCAATCATTTTTTTCTAAAAACAACTTTCTTCTTTCGCTATGGCCTATTAAAACATAGTTAACTCCAACAGATTTAAGCATGCTAGCGGACACTTCACCCGTATAAGCCCCACTCGCTTCCGCCGACAAGTTTTGGGCGCCCAACAAAATTTTACTAGCAGTAAATTTTTGCTTTGCAAACATTAAGTTAGTAAATGCAGGAAAAACTGCAATTTCATTTTTGCTTGATGCAACTTTAGGCAAAAACAAATCAATATATTCTTCTGTTTGCTTTAAATCCATATTCATTTTAAAGTTGCCAAAAATCAATTTTTTCATAAAAATATCCTTTTTTTGTGTAAAAAAAGCCAAAATAAATTAAAAATAAATTAAATTTTAGCCCTTTTTATTAAAATTACAAATCTTCTATTACATCAACACCCGGCAAAACTTCTCCTGCCATAAGTTTTAAACTAGCGCCCCCGCCAGATGAAACATGGTAGATTTTGTTTGTGTTGCCCACTTTATGAATAGCAGAAACACTATCTCCGCCACCAACAACAGCCTTACCTTTAAATTTAAGCACGCATTTGGCAATAACCATAGTTCCTTTACAAAAGTTTTTAAATTCAAAAACGCCAAGAGGCCCGTTCCAAATTAAAGAATTTGCCGAGGCGATTTCTTTTTTAAAGATTTTTATTGTTTTAGGACCAATGTCTAAGCCCTGATAACCAGCGGGAATATTGCCTGAAAATTTTTTTGCTCTTGCATTTGGACTGAACTCTGTTGCACACAAATAATCTACAGGTAAAACAATTTTAACATTATTTTGTTCTGCTTTTTCTAAAATTTGTTTAGCAACTTCAATTTTTGAATCATCAACAAGCGAATTTGCAACCTCAACTCCCTTTGCCTTTAAAAAGGTATATGCCATTCCCCCGCCAATTAATAGTGTGTTGCACTTATCAACCAAGTGGTTCAATAATGTAATTTTGTCACTTACTTTTGCACCACCCAAAATTGCAACTAGTGGACGCTCAGGGTTTTCAATAACAGATTTGATTCCATTAATTTCTTTACCCATCAAAAACCCAACAGCATTAGGCAAAAGTTTTGCAACCCCAAAAACTGAAGCATGCTTACGATGCGATGTTCCAAACGCATCATCAACATAAACATCGGCAAGTTTTGCAAGTTTTTGAGCAAAAATAGGGTCATTGTTTTCTTCTTCTTTATAAAACCTTAAATTTTCAAGTAACAACACCTCTCCCGGCTTTAGCAAATTTACTTTTGCTTCAACCTCATCGCCAATGCAGTCAGAAACAAAAAACACTCTACCCAAAAGTTCATTAACTAAATATTTTGCAACCGGCATTAAAGAATATTTTGAATTACGTTCACCATTTGGTCTGCCCAAATGCGAACAAACAATAACCTTTGCACCTTGTTGAAGCAAATATTTAATTGTTGGAAGTTCCAATTTTATGCGAGTATCATCGGTAATTATTCCGTTTTCATCAAGAGGAACATTAAAATCCACTCTTAACAAAACCCTTTTACCTGCAACATCTATGTCCTTTATAGTCTTTTTCATGTTTATGCCCCCTAAAAACAAAAAATACTTGTAAGTATTTTATCACATACTTTAAAATATGCAAAACGATTTTATTCAATTCAAAAATATTAAGAATGTTAGCAAAAATTCTCTCATAAAATACAACATGAAACAATCAAGACCAAAATCCATTTTTAACAAAATTTTTTTAAGCATATTTTGCACAACAACATTTGCTCTGATGATTACACTTGCAGATTTATTTTCTGGGCTTATAACTGTTGGGGGATATAGTTTTGCTGGCGAAAGTATTAATCTTAGTGAATATTCTGTATTCGCTGTATGCACAAGTTCACATGACACTAAACTCATGGCAGATGAGTTATCAGAAAACATTAAACTTCAAGGTGGAGCAGGTTATGTGTATATGAACAAACAATCATATTATGTCGTTGCAGGAATTTATGAAAACGAAGCCGATGCAACAAAGGTAAAGCAAAACCTGATTGCAAGCAAACCACAAACCGAGGTTATTAAAATTACCTCCCAAGCAATATCAATAAGCAACAACTTAGAGCAAGAGAAGAAAGGCTCATTGCTTGAATGTTTAAATGTATTTAAGCAAACTTATAAAAAGTTATATGACATTTCCATAAGTTTAGATACAGCAGTTATTAATGAAGTAAACGCTCGTCTACTAATTAACGAAACTGCAAGCAACGCGTCGACAATTTTGTGCAATTACACAACTTTATTTACAAACAACATGTCATCACAATTACTAAAAATTAAATTGGCGGT
>JAFUKB010000005.1 GCA_017467895.1 Clostridia bacterium | reverse complement strand
GCGGAATGTTTGGGTAATTAAATCTGCTTCTGTTGGATAATCTTCATAGCCAACTTCTTTGCCTAGCAAAAGGTCAAGTTCGCTTCCACTTAAAAGCCAGAGTGTATCGCTTGCATTAGCGTTTTCTTTTAGTGCTGATGGCACATTTGCGTATGTTACTCCGTTTGTATCTGTTTCATACAAATTTTCTGCTGTTCTTGGTGATATTTTGTTATACATATATCCACCAATGCCATATTCGGTTAACAAGTTTACTTTTTCTGAGTTTGGTGTATATACACATGTTTCATCGTTATAATCATATCCCTTTGAAACTTCGCTATCTTTTGTGCTTTTTAAGAACTGACGAATATTACTTGCCAAATAGTTGTTTGGTGCAAGAGTTGTATATGTTGTATCATAATACTCTTCATCACCTGAGTCATTGTCATATGAGTAAGTATAGTTATTGTTATATGATACACCTGCATTAACTGTATATTTTGTTGATGTACCCCTTACTGTTACATTACCAACATCTAATATTTTTTCTGAGATGAAATAATATTGTGCGGTTGTGTCGATTGCTGTTTTTGCGTCAACATGTGTCCATGTTGTTCCGTTTGTTGATTTTGCAAATGGTATCCATTTTACTGGTGTTACCACATTGTTTACTACATTACTGCCCATTACTATGTAATGACCATTTGTTGTATCGCCTTTTACCATGGTATATTTTTCAAAGTTTAATGTAAAGGTTATTGCTCTTAATGCAAAATCTGCTGTGTCTTCTGCCAATGTCATGGTTATTTTCATTGTTTGTGAGGCAGTTGCTGAATCTTTTTCGCCTAGTTGCATTATTGCATTTTCGGTGTCAAAATTTACCCCAGTTTGGTTTGTTGGCAATGTTAATGTTGCCTCTATTGCATAGGCTGAAGTGTTTGTTACCGTTAATGTAATTACAATAGGTTCTACACTGCCGTCTGCTGACGCCATATCGCTGAAATAGCGGTCGCCAAGTGGCAAGCCATTGGCGTCACCAAAGGCTACTGCTGTGCCATTGTTAAGTGGCTCTGCTGAGGTTGCCGGTTGACCATCGGCAGTGTTTGCATGTCCAACAATAGTGCCTGACACTGTGCCTTCACAACCATGGGCTTTAAAGGCAACCTTACCGCCAACAGTCAGGCTTGCGTTTGTTGCTGCATAAACACCAATAGCCACTGCGCATACACACAAGCAGATGGTTACTATGTTTAACCACAAACTAAATTTCTTTTTCATGTTTTTTCTCCTTTTATTTTTAGATAAACTTATTATTTTATGGCATTTTATTCCATATTTTGTATTATATGGAAGATTTTTCCATAAGTCAAATAAAATATGGCAAAAATGTCAATATTTTTACCAAAAGGACACCACTTGCCATGGACATTTCAAAAATGGTGGGAGAAAACCTTAAGTCGGCGCGCAAGGCAAAAAACCTTACACAAAAGATGATTGCTGGCGAACTCAACAAGAAGCAAGCCGATTACAGCGACTATGAAACTGGCAAAATTCAACTAGATTACGAAAAAATAATTTTTCTTTGCAACCGCTTAGGGATTACCCCTAACGATTTATTTAATATTTTTTAACATAGCAAATTTTTTTAGCAAAGTTGCATAAAATACTCATATGAAAAAGAGTATTATTTTAACAGGCGGAGGAACTGCTGGGCACATTATGCCAAATTTAGCATTGTTACCCGCCCTGCAAAAAGAGTTTGACAAAATTTATTATCTTGGTTCAAATAACAGCATGGAACAAAAAATTCTACATGATTACAATTATGTAGAATTTATTTCTATTCCCACAACCAAGTTGGTTCGAAAATTTACTTTAAAAAATCTTGGCATTCCATTCAAGTTAATTAACAGCATATGCAAAACAAAAAAGATAATAAAAAAAATAGCGCCCGATGTTATTTTTTGCAAAGGCGGGTTTGTTTCGGTGCCTGTTGCCATTGCTGGCAAGTTATGCAAAATTCCCGTAATTGCGCACGAAAGTGACCTTAGCATGGGGCTTGCAAACAAGATTATTTTGCGTTTTGCAAACAAGATGTGTGTTAGTTTTAAGGACACAGCGCGCATTAGCAAAAAGTGCATAACAACAGGCACTCCCCTACGCAAGCAAATTTTTGAGGGCAACGCACAAAACATAAAAAGCAAGTTTTGCGCCCAAGCCAACAAACCCTACATTTTATTTTTTGGTGGGAGTTTGGGGAGCAAGTTCATAAACAACCTTGTTAAAGAATCTTTGCCCGAACTAACTGAAGAATATAATATTTTACACATAACTGGCAAAGGCAACAGGCTTTGCACACCTCAAAGCAAAACTGACCGCTCAAAGGCTTGCATTAGCCCTCGCGAAACGGCGAGCGGAGCGAGCGGGCTTGCTTGCAAGCCCAAAGACGCCAGTCTTGTTTCGCGAGGATATTATCAGGTAGAGTTTACAAACAACATTGAAGATTTTTTTGCCTGCGCCGACATTGTTGTTTGCCGAGGTGGAGCAAACAGCCTATTTGAACTCTTAGCACTCAAAAAGCCAATGTTAATAATTCCATTATCAAAAGCCGAGAGCCGAGGCGACCAATTAGAAAACGCCGAGTATTTTAAAAAGAATCACCAAGCGCAAGTTCTGCAAGAATCTGAAGCAACCCCAAAAACATTATTGCAAACACTAAATAAAATAATGACAAACAAGCATCAAATTATTTCCGCCATGAACGCCTCACAAACAAGCGCCAACGAAAAAATTGTTCAAACCATTTGCTCTTGCATTAAATAAAGGACAAAAATTTAATTAAAATCTTTATACATTTACAATTTTTTTATGATAATATTTTAGAAGAGAACAACTCACAAGCACAAATTGTCGTTTAATACAAAGGAGTAAATATGAAAAACGAAATAATTGTAAATGAGTATCAATCATTTGAACAAATCAAACACACACGAGAAGACAAAAGCGAATATTGGCTAGCAAGAGAGTTACAAAAAACCTTAGAGTATTCAGAGTGGAGAAACTTTAGCAAGGTTTTAGACAGAGCAATGCTTTCTTGCAAAAATTCTGGATTTGAAATCCGCGACCATTTTGTTGAGGTCAACAAAACGGTAGAAATGCCATCAAAAGCAAAGCCAAAAACCATTATTGACTATGAACTTACAAGGTATGCCTGTTATTTAATTGTTCAAAACGGCGACCCAAGAAAAGAAATTATTGCAACTGGACAAACATATTTTGCAATTCAAACCCGAAGGCAAGAATTAAATGAATATTTTAATTCACTTGACGAAGACAACAAAAGATTAGTAGTTCGTGGCGACATTAAACAATGGAATCAATTACTCGCCGAATCTGCACACAAGGCTGGAGTTTTAACCGATGAAGAATTTGCAACCTTTCAAAATGCAGGATATATGGGATTATATGGCGGAGAAACTGTTGCAGACATTCACAAAAGAAAAGGGTTAAAACCAAACGAAAAAATATTAGATTTTATGGCAAGTCCAGAACTTATTGCGAATTTATTTAGAATTTCTCAAACTGAAGAAAAAATAAAAAACGAATTTATACAAGGTGCCGAAAATGCAACAATGGCTCACTATGAAGTTGGAACTGCAGTAAGAGAAGCCATTAAAAAAGTTAACGGGACTTTGCCAGAAGATATGGAAACCCCAAAACAAAGCATTAGTCAAATTGAAAAGAAAAAGTTAAAAGAACTAAAAAGCAATGCAAAAAAACTCATGTTAGACGAATAAACAAAAAAAAGAGAACCAATTTATTTTGTGTTCTCTTTTTAACAAAACATAAAAAATATTTTGTCAACTTTCTGTTTTATAAAAGGACAAAAAAAAGACCTGTGATAACACAAGTCTTCTTTTTAAATTTATATAGAAATTGGTTTCTTTGATGTCTTTTTTTAGATTTATTCTCTACCTATCAATTCCCTTTTCAATCACAACTGATTGCTCGACTCTCTTTCTCTT
>JAFUKB010000041.1 GCA_017467895.1 Clostridia bacterium | reverse complement strand
TTTACTGACTTTTTGTAAATGTTGTATAAGTTCATGTTAATTTCTTTATTTTTTAGAAATTAACAGGTAATTGTTTAAATCTATTTAAACATCTTTTAACCTTTACTTTTCTATTAAATTTTGAATGTACTTGCCACTCTTTCTTTCGAGTGACTCCGTTATATTAACACACCCCCTCAGCCTATGTCAACAACTTTTTTAAACTTTTTTTATTTTTTTTTGACTTTTTTATGCTTTTTACAAACACTCGGGTGCGGGGTGGAGTTTTAATGGAAATTAAGAAGAAAAATAAGTTAAAAAACGCCCCTATAATCTAGATAATAAGGCAATTATAACGATTTTAGTGTTAAACTAATTAGTATTGATTTTAGTAAAAAAACATGATATAATATTTACATAAATAAAATTTTGATGTTTCAATGTTTTATTAATTAGGAGTTTTTATGGGAAAAAGTAAAGTAAAAAAAGGGTTTTTATACTATGTTATGCTTTTCTTATTTTTTGTTTTAGGCATAGCATGCATTTTTGCCGCGATTTTAGTGTTTAGCCCAGGCGAAGATGTTTTAGGCATTGGAGTACGCTTTGTTAACTACAACAAAACGGTTGAATATTACAAAACAACCGAAGCAGACGAGGCACTCCAAACAAAAATTGAAGGTGCTAATTTCAGCACTGTTAAATTTACCTCTGGTTTTACCAATTTTAACATAGGTTATGATGTTGATGAAGTCAACACGCGCGTGCAATTTAGGCCAAGCGTAACCGCACTTTCACGAAGCGAAAAAGTTGATTTTAAAGTTACGGTATCTATTTCTGGCGGAGTATTAAACATTTCGGTAACCGAGCCAGAGTTATGGATTGGGTTTTCTAAAACAGCAACAGTTTATTTAATTTGTCCTCAAAACAAAACATTTGAAAATTTAAACTTTGACATAACAACAGCAACAGGTGCAATAAAGTTTGACGGTTCTTCAAACCGCACTGAAAAAGTTAAGTCTTTAAATTTAAAAAGCAATTCTGGAAGCATTGAACTTGGCGAAAAATTAAACATTACCTCAGGCAATGCAAACATTACAACAACCTCATCTAAAATAAGCGTTAAAACAAACATTAGCAATATGCTTACAGTAGAAAACTCAACCGGTAAAATTAATGTTGACAAAATTTCAGGAAGCGCGCACCTTATTAACAACGGCACACTTGAAGCAAACCTTAACATTGTTGGCGGAGATGTTACGCTAAACAGCAAAAATGGTTACATTAACATAAAACAACTTGGAACAACTGTTGTATCTAACACTTCAAGCGGTGTGCGCAACGAACTTGGTTATTACGACACTCCTGCAAGCAACGAAACAATTACTGGCTACCTAAACGGCAACTTTATTGGCGAAATTAATTTAGACAACACAAACATTATTATTGGCAAAATGACTGGCGATGCGGACATTGAAAGCCAATCTGGCTATGTGTCTATTGAAAAACTTGGCAAAAAAGCCGACATTGCAACAACATCAGGAAGCATTGAAATTAAAAATGCTTACAACAATATTGATGCAGAAACAGCCTCAGGAGCAATCAGCGTAACTCAGCACGGAAGTTTGGCTGGCACAATTTTAATTAGCGAATCTGGAACAATAACAGCAAACCTTACTCAAATTGGAACAGTTGCAATAACAACAGGCAACAACATTAACATTAATGTTACAACCGGCATAGCCTTTAAATTTATTTACAACGCAAAAGCAATCAGCGTTAACTGGATTAGCGGAGCACTTGACACTTCTGGAACAATTCTTGTTTCTGGCGCAAGCGAAGGTTCAACCACTTTAGTTACAGCAAACACAACAAACGGAAGAATTACCTTAAAAGATGGTTATGTTGCTTAATCAAATCACAACTTTAGCAAAAAAAGCATAAATTCATGTTTGAATTTATGCTTTTTTCATTTAGCAGAATTTACTCTTTTTACTATCTCTTTATACCAAAAATCTTCGTTATCGATATACTCCACTTTAATATAATTAGATTTTGTATGAATATAAAAGCCTTTTGTGCCTTCTTTTGCTTTTTCAAAGCCAGTTACATCAGCATAAGCAATTTTATTGACCATTTTATTATGACCACTATTATATGCATACAAGGCTTTATTTGTATAAACATAGCCTATGTCAGCAATGTCATTTGAGTGCTTTGCAATGCTATTATACACAGCCAAGACACCCAAAACATCAAAACCAAAAATTGGGATTGAAACGAACCAATATTTAAACGAAATATCTTGCAGAAAGAAAAGGTACACAAAAAACAAATTCATTAAAGCCCACATGGTTATATAAAGCCAACAAGAACGCAATTTATTCTTTGCAAACATTTTTACATTTGGATTGGTTGATGCAATAACAGTTTCGTCTTTATCTAAAAAAGGTTTAATTATTTCCATAAACTACTCTTCTACGATATCTTCTTCCAAAAGTTCAGCAATGCACTCAGTTTTAATTACTCCACTTGCGCACGCATTAACATCTGCTCTATGCAAATACTGAGTTTGTGTTTCTGCATTTGCTATTGAAGCATAAAAATAAACATATCTACCATCAAAATCTAACGCGGTTGTATTAAAAGAAGTTATATCAGAAACTTGTTGAACAGCATGTTCGCCCAAAACCGACACCCTAAAGATTCCGTTTGCTGTTGTATAATAAACATAAGTGCCATCAACAAACGCGATTTTTGCATCGGTTGCGTTTGTGAGTTTTTCATAGGCATTATCATTATCTGCATCAAGGTCTTGCATGAAAATATTATTGTTATATTCAAAAACAAAACAGTTTACGCCATAATCTTCAATGTTGCTTACAACGCGCAAAGTTGCGCCTGCTGTCATGCTGGTTATTTCATACTTATGCTCCTTTTCTGAAGACGAGCCTTTTGAAAAGTCATTTGAGCACAATGCGCTAACAGTTAAGCCCGAGCGAGTATAGAACAAACGCTCGCCAGTGTAAGAAATTAAAGTGATTGTTTCTTTATCTTTGCTATAACCTGCAACATCGTTAATTTCTCCGTTTTGCAAGTTAAGAACTTTTAAAACATTACCAGTAAAATCACTACCCTCTTCTTTATTAGCAGTAAAATATATGTTTTGAACTTCTAATTGTTGGTCATAAGGAAAAACTGTGCTTTGAACTTCGGTTGCCAAATCTTGCAGTTTTGTTGCATTAGCATAGCAGTTTAACCTCATAATTTTTGAATCATCAAAAACAAGAAGGGTTTTATTTTCGCCACCTGTTAAATAAAATTTTGCCGAAGATGTTTCCGTGGTATAAATTTCATCAAAATTTGAGCCATCTAGTTTTATTCTAAACAATGACGAAAGTTCAAACTCATATGTGTTATATTTATCTTCTTCTTTTGAATCGTTTTTATGAATATTAGGAGAAGTAAAATACAAATATTCGCCAACAACAAACATATTTGAAGTTTCATAGCCAGCAATTTTATTAAGCACATTTTCAAACTTGATTTTATCATCTTCATCAAGCACAAGTGAGTTTTGAGCGTTTGCCTCAACCTCGGCGCGTTTAATTGAATGTTGTGCCACAGCAGAGCCGTCGTTATCTGACCCTTGAGTTAACGTTGAATAACCCTTATAGGCATTGGCAAAATACAAATAATTGCCAACCCCAACAACAAAGCCTCCATTTGAAGCAGTTGAATTATAATTTTGAGGCATGGTTAATGTTGCCCCCGAGCACCCACTGATTAAAAAACAGCAAGCAATTAACATAACAAATATAATTGAAGTAAATTTTTTCATAAAAAAACCTCTTATACACAAGATTGTTTAAGTTTAACACAGCCATTATGCTTTGTCAAATTTTTGATTAAAGTTAACTAGTTCAAACGCAAGATAATATTTATGCACTGTTTAATTATGTTCAAAGCATAAAAAAACAAACCCCTTAACAAAGAGTTTGTTTTATTTTATTAAACCACTTCATTTATTAAAATTGAAAAAGAAATATATTCTTGACCCGAAAAGACATCTAAACTTTCAAGTGTTAATTTAATTTTTATGGTTGCAGTTGAGGCAATAGGAATTTGAACGCTTGTTCCTGCCACTTCTGCAGATGCAGATGTTTGAACATAAGTGTTTTTAATTAAGCCACTTGCCAAATCTCCCGGGCCGTCAATAGATGCAATTATTGCCGCCTCTCCTTGGTTTTGAATTGTAAAAGTATAAGTTAAATGAACTTGTTCAAGCGACAACCCCTCGCTTTTAATTGTTAAGTCAGGAATTTCCCACGATGCGCTTGTGCTATTATGATTATCATCATCTTTGTCATAAAGCCAAAAATCTTCATTAGTAGTTGGGTTTTTAAATGTAAGTGCTGGGTTAGAATCATCAGTTGTGCCTGTTATTTGCCCTCTTAAAACAAACTTAACATTTTGGCTTCCAGTAAAGTGAATACGGTTATTTATTGAAAAACTTTGAGATACTGCTGCATATACGCTAAAAAACAACAAGCCAAGTGACAAAATCATGGCAACAACCGTTGTTCCTATAAGCAAATGTTTTTTCATACATTCTCCTAATCAAAAATTAAACTATTGAAACTTTAAAATTAAATGCTGTGTCTGTCGCAATGCTTTCTTCATGGTCGTCTACATCTAGTTTTATTACAACCATAAGTGTTGAAAGCGTGGTGTCTAAACTTGAAAAATCTATATCTGCATCGCCAGTCGTTTCAATGCTTTGTTCGTTATAATCTTTTCCAACAAGTGCATTTGTCGTTGATTGTTCTGGCTCTTTAGGTGTTGCTTGGTTTATGCTATAAAATTTGTCAGAACTAGCAACGGCAGTATTCAGTGCCAAAGCATAATAGCAAGATACAACAATGTTTGCAGTTTGAGCGGTATAATCACTTGTTATATCAATAGTAATTGCGACATCTCTTTCGACATGGTTTGTTATTTGCAAGAAAAAATAAATTGAATCTGGGTGGGTTTTTGATGATGTTTCAATATAGTTATCATCAAAAGTTGCAGTGCCATAAGCCCATTCAGAAAAAGTTGCAACAACTTGGTCATTAACGGTTGCCTCAGAGACATTGACTGGAGTACTGCCGTAATTTGTTGCATAATATGAACTAGCAGTGCCGGCTTTTGCCTCTTTGCTACCCGACATTCCGCCAAAAATTGTTAGTTTTGCGGTTGAAGGCGTAAACGAAACTGTTGAAGAAAGTTTAACAAGCGAAGTGCTTGCCGCATAAACGCCAAAACAAAGAATGCTAATGCAAAGAACAATGCACACAATGCCCGAAATTAATTTATAATGTTTACGCATAGTTTACGCTCCTTTACACTAGTATTTTAATTTTTTTGCTTTTTTATGTCAACAAAATAATGCTTTATGCTTAAATATTTTAAAATATTTTCGAAAATTATATTGAAAAATATTTTTTTATGTTGTAGAATTAAAACTACGAATACAAAAGGAGAAATTTTATGTGGGAATTTATAAAAAATAATCTTTGGCTTATTATTGGCATTGTTGCAGGGGTTATGCTTATTGCCATGATAATTGCAATTGTTGTTGTAAAAACAAAATCAAATAAAACTGTTCAACAAATTTCTATTAGCGACGACAAACAACCCAAAGAGCAAGAAAAAGCAGAAGTTAAAACTGACGAAAACCAAGAGGTAGCAAAACCTGCCAAGGCACAAGAAACAAAAGAAAGCGAACCAAAACAAGAAGCAAAAAAAGAAGTTGCTGAAAAACAACCAACCGAAAGCAAACCAGCAAAAAAACCTCGCACGCAAAAGGCAAAAGAAGAAACAAAAACTGAACCTGCAAAAAAAGAAACAGCCCCAAAAACCAAAGAAGTTAAAGCCAAAACCGAAGAGGTAGCCAAAGAGCCAGAGGCTGAAGATGTAGCAAAAGAAGACACTGAAGTTAAAGTTAAAAACCAAAAATATATGGTAACTTATGACAAAGAGCGCAAAGACTGGGTTATTAAAAAAACCGGCGGTGCTCGTGCATCTAAGCGTTGCAAAACAAAAAAAGAAGCAATGGAAATTGTTGAGCGTTTAGCAGAAAATCAAGAACTTAATGTTAGTGTTAAGAAAAAAGACGGCAAATTCCAAAAAGCCGAAAACGCAAAAAAATATATGAAAAAAGACTCTTCTAATCAAGGAGAATAATTTAATTAAAAAAGGGCTATAAAGAAATAATTTCATTGTGGCTCAAAATAAGGCAAAATTTCGCTTTTTACGGAATTTTGCCTTGTTTTTTTTAAAAAATTAGTTAAATATATTGCTTCATAAATAAAATATTTTTTTCTTTACAACCCCTTTTATGCTTATTTAAACAAATAAAATATTTACAAAAAATAAAAACCCCCTTTAAACTGACAGGTTTAGGGAATTTTTATTTAAAAATTATAAAATATAAATATTAATTAAATGAATTATTTTTTATTTAAGAATTAATATTTTTTTCATTCATATATTCTTCATAAGTACACATTTTTGAATATATTTCTGTTGGGGAAACAATATCAATTACCCTGTTGGCAACAGTTTCAATAATTTCTTGGTCGTGTGATGTAAACAGCATGCAACCGCGATAATTTATCATGCCCTTATTAAGTGCTGTAATGCTTTCCAAATCTAAGTGGTTTGTTGGCTCATCTAATATAACAAAATTACCACCGTTTAACATTGCTTTTGCCATCATGCAACGAACCTTTTCGCCACCAGAGAGAACATTAACCTCTTTTAATGCCTCCTCGCCAGAGAACAACATTCTGCCGAGCCAACCACGAATAAAACTTTCTGTTTGATCCTTAGAATATTGCCTTAGCCAATCAACAATAGACAATTTACAATCATCAAAATAAGAACGATTGTCTTGAGGCAAGTAACTAACCTTAACAGTTTTGCCCCAATTTATTGTTCCACTGTCGGCAGTGTCAAGCCCCATTAAAATGTTATATAGCACGGTTGGTGCAAGGCTATTATTTGCCATAACTACAATTTTGTCATCTTTTGCCATGCTAAACGAAAGGTTTTCAAAAAATCCTTTTTTGGTTAAATTTTTAACAACCAAAATTTCTTTGCCAAGTTCATGCTCAATGTCAAAATTAATGTAAGGATATTTTCTTGATGATATCTTTATATCTTCAATAGTCAACTTTTCTAGTTCGCGTTTGCGAGATGTTGCCTGTTTGCTTTTTGATGCGTTTGCCGAGAATCTTGCAATAAACTCTTTAAGTTCCTTGGCTCTTTGCTCGGCTTTTTTGTTTTGGTCTTTAAGTTGCTTTGCTAAAAGTTGGTTGGTTTCATACCAAAAATCATAGTTGCCAAGCATCATGTTTATTTGTCCATAATCTACATCGCAAATATGCGTGCACACCTTGTTTAAAAAGTGACGGTTATGCGATACAATAATAACAGTGTTTTCAAACTCAAGCAAAAAATTTTCTAACCAACGACAGGTTTTAAAGTCTAAGTTATTCGTCGGTTCGTCCAAAATTAATATATCTGGATTTCCAAAAAGCGCTTGAGCAAGCAAAACTTTAACTTTGTCTTTTGGGTCAATATCTTGCATGAGTTTATCAAAATTTTCTTCTTTTATGCCAATGTTTTTAAGCAAGGTTTTTGCATTACCATCGGCCTCCCAACCGCCCATGTCGGCGTATTCTTGTTCTAAGTCTGCTGCTAAAATGCCGTCCTGTTCACTAAAATCTGGCTTTGCATAAAGTTCATCTTTAAGCCTTGCAACTTCCATAAGTCTTTCATAACCAAGCAAAACTGTTTCTAAAACCGTGTGGTCATCGTAAGCGTTTTGGTTTTGTTTTAACACGCTCATACGCTCGTTGCTACTTACTGTAACCTCGCCCTTGTTTGGCTCCAATTCGCCTGTCAATATTTTCAAAAAAGTAGACTTGCCCGCACCGTTTGCACCAATAATGCCATAACAATTCCCTTTTGTAAATTTTAAATTAACCTCTTTAAATAATACTCTGCTTCCAAACTGCAAAGTAACATTACTAACATTTATCATTTTTACTCCTAAACTTATATCAGTTTAACATATATTAACACATAATTCAAGCAAAACAATTTGCCAAAATTTTACAGCAAAAAAGACGCTTTTTTAAGCGTCTTTTTTATTTAAGAATGCAAGAACAACACGAATGTTATTAGTGTATTCTTCTCTAGCAAGTTTGTTTTTAACCAACTGGCAAAATATCTCGCCACTCTATTGTTTCAAACAATTTTGCCTCCCAGTCTAATCTTGGGTTGTTGCCTTCGGTATCCGCCTTGTTAAACAGCGTTCCCGAGCCATAAAGTTCACAATCTAATGGTGAAGTTGTATAAGATTTTACTCCCGCACCAGTTGTACCTCTAATTGCGGTCACAGCAATGTTTGCATTATAGTAAACATTAGTTGCGTACGATTGCGAGCCTTGCAAGAAGCCAATCAACTGATAAACATTAAAGTTGGTTATTGATGTTGCAATCACTGCGTTTACATATGAGTTGCTAATTGCGTCATAAGCAGACCAGCCAACAAGGCCACCAACATAAGCGCCTGTTGGAAGCACCCCAGAAGCGGAACTTACGCTAACGCCTCCAATGTTGTAGCAATATGAAAGGCTGGCGTTAGCAGTATTCTTTGCAACAAGACCACCAACATAAGATGAATCGCTTGTTTTATAGAATATGTCAAAGTTGCCTTTGTTTGCACCACCAATAATTTTAGCATTTGCGCCGTCATTAACTACAACCAATCCACCAACAAACAAGTTAGAAGCACTAATTGTTATATTTCCGTTGTTTTTAGCATACATAATTGTGCCATAGTTGTTAATTGCCATTGGAGCATAGTTAATTTGCTGTTGAACATTAACATTTTTATCTTCCAAGGTAACATTATAGTTGTTTTGAACATTTGTTATTGTTCCATAGTTACTGCTTGTTAACATTGACAATGAGAAGATTAAGTAAACCGTGTTAATCTTTAATTCGTCGCCGGTGTTACCTATTGCAATGTTTTCAATAGTTCCGTTATTTTGTTCGCACAACACACTAATATCTGCCCAATCACCCGAACCTTTAAGACTATGATCTGTTGCAGTACATTCAAATAACAATTTTACATTTTTAATTACTGCTTTTTGACCTAATGTTTTAAAGATAGAAACATGCTCATAATCGGTTGTGTCATCAATGTGGGTATAAGCAAGAGTCAATGAATATTTATTACCATCATAAGTATTTTCAAACGCTGTTTCATTATTATAAAGCGTTTGGTCTACTGTTCCGTTTTTAACCAATGTTATGTGTGCGTCTTGCCTAAAATAGTAGCCAGTTAACGCGTCAGTTATTTTTTGATTATCAACACTTAGTTCGCCATTTATCTCACGAGTCAAATAGTATTCGTTATTTTTTGCGTCTTTTTGCATGCGATATTGCATGTTGGCAAATTGAGTTTGGTCAAGAACAACATAAGGATTTTCCTCAGTTCCTGCGCCCATTTCGAAAATATTAAACTGAATATCTTCCAATGTTTTATATGCAGAAATAAAGTCTGAGTTGTCTTGGTCGGAACTTGAAACCATAACAGCAACCGAAATTTTATGTGAGCCTATTACAAATGGCTGATATCTTTCATCGCCAAGAGAGGCTGTTATAATGTAAACCTCAACATATCTATCTCCGTTTACATCAACATAAGTCACTTCATCGCGAATCTTATATTTATAACTATCCCAATTTTCAGAACTTGCGTATTGATCCCAAGTTACTGTGTAATTTGTTTCATCGTAAGCCAAGTTTGTTACGCTTTCTGGACGAGCAATTTCTTTGCTACTTGTCCAAGCCGACGAAATGTAGTTTTCGCTTGTTGGAATAACTCTTATTTTAAGCACAACAGTTGTAGCAGAATCATCTGCAAACAAACCTTCGTCTTCATCGCCAATAATCAAATATGTTTGATTTGTTGTCATTGGCGCTTGTTCCACTCCACCAATCGAGAAACTTATTTCATACATAAAGTCGCCAGTATTGCTTCCGCTAATACCTTGAGTCCAATCAATTTTTAACTGACTCTTTTCGGTTATACCAATTGAGAGTTTGCTTTCGTCAATTTGCATATATTGATGCAAATATGTAGGTTCAACAAATATATCGTTTGCATAAACGCCATAAGTAACCGAAGCAGAATGTACATAATTAATGCTTGTTTGCATTGCTTTGGCAGTTGGATAAACAAATATTTCAAGCGTTATATTGTCGGTTGCATTTATGCTATCAAACACAACGCCTTCAAAATATTTTTGAGTTGATGGAACAACTTTAACTGTTTCGCCAATAAATGTTCCGTTTTCACTATATGCCTTAAACACAAGTTTATATTCAAATGTGTCGAGCGCCATACTTTCTGTGTTGTCATGTGCCCACGAAATTACACCGCCGTCATAATGAATTGTTTTTGCACCAGACGGAATGTCATACTCGCCAACTTTTACATTATAAACTTTATCAAACTTATAGAACCAAGTTGTGTTTTTAGAGCCAATTACATAATAGCAATCTGAAGTTGTTTCAACTAAAGTTTTGTCCTTATAAACCGCTTGAATTTCAACCTCATATCTTCCTGCAGCAAGCAGGCTTTCGTTGCTGTTTGTGTCAAAGTTTGTTTCGGTTGTGTATACAACAATCGCTTCACTACGCTCGCCTTTGCTGTTTACCTTATAGAATGTTAACTTATAGTAACCGGTCTTATAAACAGGAGTGAACGAAATCAACGCGTTGTCATAACTAACCGACCTAATGTCGCCCAAGCGTTGAGCAGTGTTTTTGCTTGAAAGATTAGAATTTACAAAGATGTTAGACTCTTCTGTCAAATCTTCCATTTCGGTACCGATTGACATAAAGTAATAATCATATTTTTCAAGGTTTGTTGCTGTTGTTTCATAGAAATTATTATTGCCTACAGTTTCAACATACAAAACATTATCTGCTGACGAAAACCTATAAACATCATATGCTGTTGCGTTTTCAATAGCCGGCCATACAAACAAGCCATTTTCAATGTCTACTCCATTTTCTACATTGCTGATTCCTGCAAGTTTGTTTACTGTTCCAATAGGAGTAACCTTACCCGACATAATAAATGTTTCTGAGTTGTTAATAGAAGCATCAATTAAACCACATGCTTGCAAACTTACCGTATAAGTTGTAGCCTCGTCAAGTTCGCCTGCCGTCCAATAATACCACTCGGTTTCTGCTTCAACTGCAAAGTCTAAATATTTTGCTTCAGACTCGCCGGCTTTTAAATAAACCGCTTGATATTTTGATGCAAATTCTTGAGCACTCCAATAAATAATTCCGCGCTCAACTTTTGCAGTTACTGCGTTTAATATTTGAATGTTAATTATATTAGAAGTTTTTCCGTTTAACAGATTACCATCATTGCCAGCAACGGTAACAAACATGCTAACATATTTGCTATTTAACACATCGTTTTTAATAAGTTCGGTTAAATCAAATGCAATCTGTGCTGAATTATTAAGTGATGCATAGTCAAGTGTTGTCACCAATTCGGTGCGGTTTAAATCGTACTCTTCATCATAATAAGTTCCAAACAATTTATATGAAATTCCACTAGCAAAATAAGAAGAATCCACATTTACATTTGTAAACTTAAGCGAGTATTTTCCGCTTAATGCTACTGCTGTAACGCTAGGTGCGCTTGCAATAAATTTTACGCCAATGTTTGCGTAGTTTGAAGAGAACCATGCCTCGTACTCACGAGTGTCTTCATAAATAACCAACCCACTGCCTACGGTTTTTATTTCAACAGTATAGTCGCCACTAGGAAGCGAACTTGCGAATGTGCTAAAGTTATGGTTTGCAGAAGCAAAGCCTCCTTTAAAGTACTTTAGCAAGTTTTGTTTTAAAAGATATACTTGTTCATCACTTAAGTCTAGTGTTGGAGCAAGAGTGTCAATATAGCCACACAATGTTTCAAATTGCTCTTCACTTACATATATATAATTCCTTACATAATCTAAGTATACATAAGATGTTATTGGTGCGGAGCGTGAAGTAAATTTAATTAAGAATTGGCTTGTTAAAAGTTGGCCAAATGACAAACTCAATTTGTTCCAAGTATAAATTTTATCTTGGTCAGAAAGCATTGTAAGCCATTCATTGTCAGTAAATTCCCAATAGAATGCGCCGTCATTAAAAGTTGGCATTGCTGGTGCTTTTGTTTTTGCTATGCTTACAACTTTTACCTTATCTTCTTCGCTGTCATAGTGTTTTAAATAGCAATAATTACTTGCCAAATAAGTTATGTCTGCATTGGTGTTAACTGCACGCATTGCAAAATTTTCGTATACATAACCATCTTTCATGGTATCCATCATTATTGCAATACCGGCATTGCTATATTCTCCAAAATATTCTCCATCAAGGTATGAGATATATTTATTTGCACCTGTAACAGTTGAATAAGTTATGCAAAGTTCTCTTGTTTCGTTGCCAAGATTAGCAAAATATGGAGTAACTTCTTCAAGTTTTGTTAAATTAATCGTTTGAGAAAAATTTGCAGTTAAATACGCCAATCCACTTGCGTCAAAGCCTTGGCTTCCTAGTTGTGCGTGGCTTATTGTATGTCCACCAACGCTCCAAGAGCAATCCTCATCTAGCACAAGTGTGTTTGCTGAAGAAACCGAAAGCACGCCGTCAATATTTAACAGGTAGTTATTTGGTGCAACCATGTTTTGTTGCCATGACGCTATTGTTGAAGTATAATCAATGTTTTCGCCGTCCGGTTTTGTTGGGTGATATAAGTTGATTTTTGCATCTAAATTTTGAACTCTTGCAATAGTTACATAGTCATATGTTCCACTGCCATAAGCAACAGAAGCATAGTCAGAGTATACATAATTTTCTTGGGTGGTTTTATTATATATTCTTATATATAATGTTGCCATATTACCGCTTGCAAGCGAAAGTTCATCAAGTTTTGAAAGAAGTTGTGCGCTATAATAATAACCGTTTGCATTTGTTTGGTTAGGGAAAACATTATAAGGTGCAAGGCTATATTCCGCTATTGGTTCTAAGTCTAAGTCAGTATATGCTCTAATAACATACTCAGAGGCTTTTTGAACTGAAGTGAATGTAAAGAAACCATTCTCTACAGTAAAGTCAGATAACGCCTCAAGTTTTGTTACTGTGTAATCAGAAGAATAGTCGCCATCAAGCACAATGCCCGCGTTAATTGGTGTTGTTCCAATGTTTCCAAGTGCCCTTATGCAAAGCACATGGTCACCACTTGCAAAATTTGCACCAAACAGGCTTTCTTGCCTTGTTGCAAAGTATCCGCTCAAATAAGTTGTGTAGTCTACACACATTTTGTAATCAGACGCGCCGGTTACTTGGTTCCAAGTTATTTTACCGTCGGTTGTTGTTATGCCTTGAACCGTGCCAAGTTTTGTTCCGCTAATATATGCAACTTTACTATTAATATAAATGTTCGAATCAGAATTGCCACCTATTGCTTGAATAGCAAATGTCCAAGAAGTTGGAATGTTTTCAATAATTCTGTCAGAAAGTTCCAACTCAACATTGCCATTAAATAACCAAACATTGTCATTTAAGTTAACTTTTGCTGTTACAACACTCGAGTTTGTATTAGTTGCCAAAAGTTTAATCATGCCCGCTTCTGATCTAACCATTCTTAAGTCAGAAAGTGGAGATAAAATTGTTACTTTTTGTGAAACTTTGTTTGAATTTAAGTATTCCAAGCCACTGTTGCACGCCTCAAATACAAAATTAATGTCTTGTTGAGTAGAAGAATCCACTGCAACAGTTTGCCCGTTTTCATCTACATAAGAGAATTCGGTTGGATAATACCATACATATTTTTTGTTATCATCAAGTTCAAGCGAAATCTCTTTGCTTATTACAACATTGCCATTGATTGTTGCTGTTGCAAACAATTTTGTATTTGCTGGGTATGTTGAGTAGTTTTCAAGCACTATTCTATCGTTTTCATAAGTTATAACTGGTTTTTCAAGCCTTGTATATGATGCTGTTGTTTGGCTGGTTAATGTTGTTTCACCGTCACCCAAAGCATACAAACTTAAATTAATTGTTCCAGCAAACTCATTTTCTAGCACTGTTTTAAAGCCTTCGGAAGAAAGTGTATTATTTGCAACCATAATGGTGTCGGTTCCACCATTGCAAGCATAAGCAATCATATATTGCAATGCATTATCTACTTTATTCCAAGAAATAACGCCCGTTTTTGTAAGAACCAAGCCAGCACTTGCTTTAAGCCTTAAAACCGAAACGCTTTCGCTAAACTCAGAAAGAATTGAATCGTTAGCACCTAACGCTCTAACCCTAACCGACCACTGACCTTCGTCTTTAAACAATTCACTGGTTGCGTCAACAGTGAACACGGCAGAACTTTCATAGGTGGTGCTTTTGCCATTGTGAGTAATTTCAACAGTGTAGCCAGCAATTTCCACTCCCTCTTGGTTAACCGTCCAACTAATGGTTAATGCCGATTGCACAATGGCATTTACGCCACTTGCGTCTTCTGCCAACTCAATTTTTACATTGGTTGGGGCATCAATAATTTTTAATGCAACTTCTGCAGAATAAGGCGAGGTTAAATAGTTAACCGCTTCGCCGTTTGCCACAAACTCGCCAACATATTTTTCTATTGAAATATATTTAATTCCCGAAAGTTTTGCCAATATGGTTTGATATTCTTCGGTTGCCAAATCTATGCTGTTTGCCGTTTGTGCTTGAAGTGTTACAACTTCTTCGTTTGAGTTTTGGTCAAAGAATTTTACATTATAAACATATGCAGAAACATCTGCCGAGCCTTCTTTTGTCCAACTAATAACATTTTCATAAATATTTAAGTTGCTAACAGTGTTAAGTGCCGAGAGTCTTGCAAATGAATAAGTTGTTACATCGCTATTCAAATAGAATTCACATGCGTTTGTTGGGTCTTTTGCAATATATCTTACACTGATTGTTGTTGCGTCTGTTTGAACATTTTTAAGGTTCAAAATTGCAAGGTCGCCTTGTTTAATTTCAACCGCTTTTGCACCTGCAATTAACTCTGCCTTAAATGTCTCGTCACTTAAAATTGTTAACGATTCAACTGCCGAGAGTCTGTTTAAATAGAACACATAGATGTATGTTTTATTATCAACAATTTCTTCTAGCGACAAATTATATTTGCCTGCTTTAGCAAGTTTGCTTGCATCAATGTTTGCAGAGTTATTTAAACCTGTAACTTCATCTGTGCCATCAAATAATGAATATTCAGCGTTCTCTTTTGCCGTCCAAGAAACATTAACTTTGCCATCTTGTTCTGCAATTCCAATATTTATATTTGTGTTTGCGTTTTGCAAAACAGTTGCTTTAGATTTGCCACCAACATGATATGTTGAAAGTGCTCCGCCGTTTCCACTAACAAACTTGCCGTTTACATATTCGCCGGCAATGTCGGCACTGAATTTTCCAACAGCACATTCAACATATCCGTTCAATGCCGAGTCAAGGCTAAAACCAAATCTTTCAATTTTAAATTCTTCTAAATCAACCATTGGGAAATAAGTTAAATTTAACGAATAGGTTTTTGCTCCTTGTTCAAAGTTTAAATATGGAGTATAGGCTTGAGTTGTTGTTCCAACGCTCCAATATGCTTTTAAGCCATAAACCTTAACAGCAACTTGCAAGCGTTCTAGTTTAAATTCGGCATAATCACTATCTATATAATATACACCGTCATAGTTTTGACTTTTTGCTATGTATCTAATTTTTACATTAAATGTGTTTGTATTTGCGTCAAGCATGTTTGTTGCAATATCGTTTATTAAAACTTCTACATCTTGAATATGAGAAAGTTCTTTATCGGTTGAAACAACCTCATCTGACGACACTGTAAATTTTGTAGGAGCCAATTCTTTTTTAACAGTAATTATGCTAGTTGGGCTTGGCTCATAATATGTGTTTTGGCTGTTTGTTGCACAAACCTCAAAATTGTAGTTTAACATATTAATGCCAGCACCTGCCGAAGCAAAACAACTTTCAACCGCTATTACAATATTTTCGGTTCCTGTATAGTTTTCAACTTTAAAAGGTTGACTGTTTAATGTAATTGTATATGTAGTTGCATTTTCAACAGGTGTAATAACCAAATTATATCCAGTAGCACTACGCTCCAATGCCAAAGGCACTTGGGCTAAAGGTCTTTTAATTTCAAACGCAACTGTTTCTGAGTTGAATGCGTCTAAAACCAAAATTTTTGCGTTTGTTTTGTTTAAGCCAACCGCTTTAACCGTAAAATCATAAGAGCCAACAACTAACGGAGTTAAATCAAAACTGTTTGTTTGCACCATGCCAATTTGTTCATCGGCGCCCGTATATGAATATGAGTATGCAATGTCCGCCAAACTGCCAGAAGTTGCCCACTCAATTTTTTCGCCATTGCGAGAGAGTGTGTTGGTTTTTAACCTTACTACCTGCAAAGTTGTCGTGCTTTCAAGAACATAAAAGTTGTCTGCATCTGTGCCAAAAGCAACAACATTAACAGCATAGTTACCAACACCAGCAAAAATGCTTGAAGTTAAACCATAGTTGCCATCATTAAGTGTGAGTTTTGTTGGGTTGCCACCCTCATATGCAACACTCACATCAAACTTTGTTGCATGTTCAAGTGTTAATCCGTTTAAAACATATTCGCCAGCAGAATCCTCAGTTTGAGTTATGGTTGAGATTTCTGCAAGTTTAATTACGGTTAGAGGCTCGCCCGCCTCAGATGTTATTTCCTTGTCAGTTTTTGAAACATTTAGTAAATAAAAACTGTAAACGCCCGCATCTGCAAAATCAAAAACAACATTGCCCGATGAAATATCAATAACATTAGCGTCTTCGCCCTGTTTTTGTGCAACTAATTGTAAGTTTAAACCCAAAGACAAATCAAAATCTTTAACCGAAATTGTTTTTGTTGATTTATCAAACACCAAGTCTTTGGACTCAAGTTTTTCGGTTTTTTCAGTTTGTGCCAAGGCACTGTTTAAAAAGTGAGTTCCTGCAACATAAATGCCGTTATCGCTGTTTGAGCCAAGCGCGCCAACATTAACAACATATTCACCCGCTTCAAGGCTTGGCAATTTATAAGCATAGTACGCTCCATTATGCAAGACTACTTCACTTAAAATTTGATTTTGTTCTCCGCCAGAAACGGCCGAGATAGAAACTGCGTAGCCGGCAACGCCCGCCTGTTCATCTTGCCATGTTACCACACCATTAGAAACCGAGATTTCAGGTGCAACAAGGCGAGTAAGTGACAACACTTCACTTGAAGAGCCAAAAACATTTTCTTGTTCTGCTTCGCCAGCAGACACAACGGAAATTTCATGCGTTTTTGTTTCAGTTAAATTTAAAGCAAAAGAAGTTTCGGTAAGTTTTTCACTTAAAACACCATCTTTTTTTACATAAAAGTGAGTTATTCCCTCTGGTGCTTGCCATTCTAATAATCCAGTGTTTGAATTGTATTGAACATTTAGTGGGCTTGCAAGTTTGGTAAATGTATATTTTTGAGAAAAAGGTGATGCCTGCACACCAGACTTTGCATTGCAAGATACTTCCACCTCAAACACACCCTCGCCTATTATTTGATAAGAAGCAGAATTGATTGTTTGAGGTTCAAATGCCTCGCCGTTGTGAGTTACTTTAATTGTGTAATTGTTTGCAACAACATTGCCAGCATAAACACTGTCCCACATAACTAAGCCAGACGACTGTTCATAGTGAACATTGGTTGGTGCAGAAAAAGCAAGGTTTGTGCCAAGAACTTGAATTTCTAGATAGCCGTTGTACCCCTGTGCTGACAAAATTGCAACACCATCTTCTTCTCCAGCAACAATGGTTTGCCTTGGAGTGACAAGAACAATTTCAGGATTACTTGACTCAAAAACAACACTGCCAATATTTAAGCCGTCTAACACAACTAAATCGGCAATATTAATTTCTTCGCCATACGCCATTTGAATTTGTGTGTCTTTAAAGGTTACATTTCCTCTGGTCTGACCACAGGCAACAAAAAGAAATGCTCCAAATATAAAAGCAAAAAACACACTTAATTTTTTAAAATTTGTTTTTTTCATAAATTCCCCTATTTTTTGGCTATGCAAAAAGTTTGCAGAACAATACTTATGCACATATTTTAACACTTTTTGTAAAGTTTTATCAAATAAAAAGGGAATATAAACAACAAAAATATTTTTTTTATTTATTTTTTAAATAAATAGAAGGCAATTATTTAAAGAAAAAGTCAAAATTAAACAAATTAAGTTAAAATAATTATCTTTAATAATTGAACAAAATTGTCTAAAAACAAACAAATAATTAAAAAAATGCAAAAAAACAAGGCTATTTTTCATTTTCTTTGAAATTTTGCCTTGTTTTTGGCTAAAAATTATTTATAACAAAAATTTATTTTTAATATTATTAATTATTTTGAACATTTCTTTGTTTTTGATAATAAATTGCAATGTTTTCGTCTTTTTCTAGCGGGTCAACAAGATTGGCATTTTGATTTGCAATAATTTCGGTAGGAATTTTTAAGTTTTTAGCAATATTCCAAAAACTCTCGCCTGCTTTTGCAAAATAAATTTCAAGTGCAGAATCTCTTTCCGGTAATTTTTCTAAATCTTCGGCTTTGGTCACCATACAAAGTGAATTTTCAAGTGTAATATTTACAAGTGCTTTTGCTTTTGCATCAAAATAGATTTCCCTACCACGCTTAACCATTACATCAACATCAAAAAGCCCAACATTTGCTTCAACAACCGCATTGTCTGGCAAGTCAACTTTTTTATCTAAAACATAAGGTATTTCTATTTCAACCGATTGTAATCCTCCCAACTCGTCGTTTAAATAAACAACATTTGCAGAAACCACACCCTCAACATTTAAAACGCCATTTGAAACATAGGCATTGCTAACCTGATTACATACATTGGTTGTTGCAAGATATTTATCTACCCTAGGCTCATTATCCGTTAAAATTACATTGCCCTCAATTTTACCCTCAACATATTCAGGCTTTAAATTAACGCATGTCATTTCTTCTTCGCTTGAAATAGAAATTACATCTTGCACAGAGTAAGCGTCAACCACAGTCATAATGCCATTTTCAATATATTCGTTATTGCAAGCAACAAGCGGAACAGAAACATTAATTATTGAATCCTGTTCGTTTTCTTCAATCTCCACTTTAATTTGCTCATGGACAATATGCAAAAACGCTTCCAAATTACTATCTTTAGTAACCCCATCGGCGTCAAGTTCATGTTTGAAAGTTGTGCTAATGTTTACAGTTTGAAGTTCTGGAATTTCTTGCTTATTAACATAAACAACCTTTGTATACAGTTCGCCAGAAACAGCAATAAAGCCAGTGCCAGCCTCATATTCTTTAATTAAGCATTCGGCATTAACAAAAAGCACTTTTGCAACACCATCTTTAACTGTTGCAGACAGAGCCTCTTCAAATCTTTCACAATTTTGACTTTTTAGCGAAACAACATTCTGCTTTGCTTGTTTAACATAAACTCCATCGCCCGCCTCTAATAAATATTGCATGTTTACATTTTTAATTAACATAGCATCAATATTAACCGTGGTTACCACTTTAATTTGATTACCCATTATTTTATCAATTTGAGTGCCCACAATTTGAGCCTTTGCATTTATTTTTGACGATGAATCAATTTTTTCATTTTTTAACTTATAATTAAATTGGCTAACCGCTGTTTGACTGTTGATTTCTCCATTTGCTGTAAGATAAATAACATTTAAAACAACCCTACCACTTAAATTACATTCCCCTACGAGCATTTCTGGGTTTTGCTCTAAGTCAATATTGGTAGCAACCGAAAGAACTTTTGCGACCTCTTCGTCTTCTAATGCAACATTATTTTCCAATACCGCTTGTTGCGCATCACATTTAATTTTTTTTAAAACAGGAACACTGTCATATTTATTTTCCATAAAACCTCCACTGTTACAATATTTTATTGTCAGCATTTTGAATTTATGACAAAATTTATCTTTCAAATATTTTAGTAACAACAACACTCATATCGTCTTGTGCAACTTTTTTGTTTAAAGAAAGGGCTTTGCTCAGCAGTTGTTCGGCAATTTCTTGCGGATTGTTTGCAGAAATATTGTTTATATAATCACTTAGTTGCTCAATAGATTTAAAACTGTCACTAATTCCATCGGTCACCATTACAATTTTGTCCCCGCTTGACAAATACACTTGTTTTGTTTTGGTTTCAGTATTTTGCACAATACCAAGTGGGAGTGCACCTATTTCAATCATTTCGGTTGTTTCTTTATGTTTTACAAAACTCTCAGGCGCACCCATTTTTATAAAATTCCCAATACCTTCCCTTACATCAACCACGCAAATGTCAAGCGCCGAAAACGATTCGTCTTTGCCCATACTTAACAACTTATTTACGCTAGATATAATGATATCCTCCTCAAAGCCCGCCTTATAAAAATTTTCAATTAACCCAATCGCCGTACTACTAATCTCTTCTGCCTTTTGTCCGCTTCCCATGCCATCGCACAGTGCAAAAAGATATTTTGAATCATTTATTTTTATAACCGAATAGCAATCGCCACTCGTTTGCGACCCAGTTTTTGTTTTGGTAGCAACTCCAAAAATACAATCATATTTAGGCGCAGACTTTAATGTTAGCACCTGCCAACCCGCCCTAGCACTGCTCTCTTCAATTACCACATCCATTTTACAGCAACAAACTCGGCTCACAACTTTGCTTATGCTTGCTTTTAAACTGTCCTCTTTTCTTACGGCAAGTGTTACCGAAGCAACTCTACTTTTGTCCTCAAACACCAGTGCGTCAGAGCAAATTATATTATTATATGTCAACTCATCAATAATTTTTCGTTCCTTGCCCTTTTCAAAGTTAACCCCAGCACTAACCTCCAGACTTAACTCTCGCATAATTTTAGACACTCCAAACAACTGTTCTGCCAGCAAGACTTTGCTTGCATCAATATTATTCATAAGCCCCGCATAGTTTTTATATTGAGAAATTAAGCCGTTTATGTTGCCTACCAAGGCATTAAGTTTTTCACACTTGCCCGCAAAAAGGGTTGGAACATCTAACAAATTTACCTTGCCCTTTTCAAAACCAATGTCAATCATTCGTTCTAAAGACCCTTGCGCGTCTTGTGACCTATAACACTTTGTCTTATTAGGGCAATCGGCGCATGTGCCAATTTTTATTTCGTTATAAACCAACCTTTTTGCACTTGAATTTGCCACACCGCCAGTTATCATACTTCTATAAACTTTATTCATTTCGGCAAAAACATCACTTAGTTCAACCAGTCGCTTATACAGCATTTCGCGGTTGCGATTAATTACGCTCGTTTGCGTCATGCTACAAAACGACTCTTCAAACCTAGCACTATATTCGTCAAGAATTTTATTTGGAAAAACAACAAAAACAAGCAATGCAACAAACACGGGCAAGAGGCTAACAAAATTAAAGTCAATATAAAACTTAAAATAAAAACCGCACAAACACTCAATCGCTAGCACTGACACACAGGATATGTATTTATTTTTTGTTTTAAATATACAAACAGTAAGCGCAAAAAGTGCAAACACACCCAAATAAAGCAAACTGTTTGTTGCAAGCAAGCACCCAACACCCATAGAGCCAGAAGCAAGCATCAAACTTGCAGTGTTTCCAACATAACCCAAAAGCAATAGAATTAAAACCGCAAAAAATTTCACTATGGATATATTATAAAATTCAAAGCAAACCAAACCACAAAACATACTTGCAATAAAAACAAACGCGCATGTTTTTTCTAAATTTGTCAGTCTTCCTCCAAGCCCCCGCACACAAACACTTTCAAAAAACCTCATGGTTGCAAATGTATACAAAAGTCCCAAAACAAGTTCAACAAAACTAAGATAAATATTATTATTTAAAAAATAAATATCAATAAATATTTTTGGAGCCAAGCACAAGCAAGCATAAATAATTATATGATAATATTTTAAAGGTTTTTTTAATTTATAATGAATGCCATAAATGCATAGCATTAAAAAAATAAAAATAGCATTCCCCGCCAAATTTAATAGAGAAAAATTGTTTAAAAACCCAGCAAACAAATATAATAAACTCAAAATAAAAATATTTTGATTACACCACAAAAAAGCAAAAAATAGCCCAAAAACAAAGGGATATATATTAGAATTTATTCCTGCTTTATTTGCAATAAAAAATATTAAAAAAATAAATAAATATTTAAAAAAAATATATAATTTGCTTTTGTAATTATTTAATGAATTTTGCATAATTAAATCCTTTTTGGTAATTGTAATTCACAAATAACAACAATTAAAAAAAGAAATATGGCTATTTGTGTCATATTTCTTTTTTTAATGCAAAATTAATTTATTTATTCTGCTTTTGAATCGTCAACCTTAACAGTTTTAGAAAGCAAATCTCGAATTTCTTTTAAAATATATTCAGTTGTATTTTTCTTGTCGGCTTCTTCTTTTGCTTTTTTAGCCTCTTCTTCGGCTTGTTTTTTGGCAAGTTCTTTTTCTTGCTTTTCTTTTAAATATGTAGCCACTGCAACTTTATCTTTTTTAGAGATTCCTCTCTTTTTTAATTCTTTGCGGTCTTCTTTGCTTAAGTTGTCTTTATCTACACCGTCAAATACTTTTTCGGTTGCATTTTCTAAAAATTGACGACTTTTCATTGCAACTTTTAAAACAATAAATAATGTCATAGCAATAATAAAGAAATTTAATATTGCAGTAATAAATGCACCCCAATCAATATAAATACTGTTTGCTAAATCAACTGTGCCATCTGCCAAGGTTGCCTTTTTAAAGAAAGTAAATGCCGAAGCAAGCCCTTCGTCCGCACCGCCAAGTGAAAGCAAATAATTAATAAACGGCATAATAATTTTGTCGGTTAATGCTTTTACAATGGCAGAAAACGCATTGCCGACAATAACGCCGACAGCCATGTCAATTATATTGCCTTTTGAAATAAACTTTTTAAAATCTTGAAAAAACTTTTTCATTAGTCTTTATATCTCCTTATTGCTTTTTGTCTTAATTTTGTATATTGAACATCAGAAAGTTTGCCAGCCTTTTTTAATTCTTCTAATTGCATAATTTTGTTAATAAGTTCTTTTGCCTGAGGACTCTCGACGCGAGCAGGTTCCAATTCTTTTTCTTCGGCAACTTCTTCATTTTCTTTTTGTTTGGCAGGTGCGTCTTTTTCTTCATACTCGCCAGAATAAAAATAAATGCTTGAAACAATTTTAACTTTGCTTGACCTATGCGACAAGCCAATAATAAACACAATTAAACCAACAAGGCAAATCAACAAGCCTAGATACCCCATTGCAATTTCTTTAATGAACAATGCATTAAATCCAAAATTGACAATTATCACTTTAATAAATTCTGGGCCAACCGAGTTGATTAAATTTGTGATTTGATTTGAATAAATTGTTAAAATAACCGCACCGAATGCAAAAACTGCAAAAAATATAACAAGCAACATATTTGTGACAGTGCCGGCAACTGTGCGCTTTAGGCTAGAATATTTTCCGTTAAACATTTTAGATGAATTAACAAGCACAACTATTGCCAAAATACAAAGCACCAAAGACAAAATTAAACCAATTACAGTGCTTTTTTGCTCTTGCAGTTTGCCAATAGAGCCAGTAGCCAAGTATTCAAAAGGGATAATAAAAATGCCTAAAAGCACATAGATATATTTTGAAGCCTCGACATTATAACTAACGCTGTTATAAACAGAAAGCCCCAAAGCCCCCAAAGAAAAAACTAATAATAATATCATTAAAAAGTTAACTAACCATTTTGCGACTTTTATGCTTCTTCTCTTCATGTTTATAAGAATAACATAAAAAAATAAAACTAACAAATAAATTGACAAATTTGCAATAAGGAATTAATATATTAACAATAGCGTAAAAAATTAAAGAGGTTAAAATTATGAAAAATAAATTTGGCGAAAATACTACAACCCTTTGGACCGATAAAAAAAGAATTTTGGGCATGCCTATTTCATTTACTCGTTACAGCCTTGTAGAAAACCCAGAATGGACAAAAGTTTTTGTTAAATCAGGTTTTTTGTCTACAACTATTGACGAAATAAATTTATATAGAATTTATGACATAAAAGTTTATCAAAGCCTTGGTCAAAAAATGTTTGGCGTTGGCACAATCACTTTGTATTCTAATGATATAACCCACCCACAAACTGAAATTATTAATGTTAAAAAACCATATGATGTTAGAAATATGCTTGCCGAACGCATTGAAGAAGCACGCGATGCAAAAGGCGTTCGCATTGGCGAAGTTTATTAATTTGTTGTTTATTCTTACATTTTAAAATAAGAAAACACTCATTACATTCGTGTTGTTCTTGCATTCTTAAAAAACAAAACAGGCGTTAGTTATTGCCTGTTTTTTGTTTTAATTATATTTTATATGCTTTTGTAATTAAAGCAAGAATTATTAAAAAGTTTAATTAATTGTTTTTTTCTACAACCACAACCGAGTCTTCGCCGATAACTCCAATTAATTCGTTAACCAACAGGTTGTTTGGGTTAACCAATTTGTTAATTTTAAAAGTTTGATTTTTGCCGGTGCATTTGCAAATAACTGGGCAATCGCCCGAATACATAGACAAAATTAATCTAACCTTGTTATAAATTGCAGTGTTGGTTGTGTCAAACTTAACATAAAGAGTTTTGTTTGCTTTTGGTTTTTCTTCTTGCCCCTCTTCTTTGTCTTGCCAAAACTTAATGCTGTCAACGGTTACAATAGGCGCCTCGTCATCTCTAATAGACAGCCTGCCTTTAACAGTTATCATTATGTCTTCCACAATTTTGTCATTGTATCTCTCAAACACAGCAGGGAAAAACATGCAATCAAATTCGCCATATAAGTCTTCAACTTTAATAACGCACATCTCTCGATTTCCGTTTTTTGTGTAAACCTTTTTAACTTCGGTAACAATCCCGCCACAAGTAACATTCATGCCGTCAGTTATTCCTGAAGCAAAAACAACCTCTTGCACCTCGTCATCTTCGTCCGCCTCAACCTCGTTTGCTTCCGCTTTTTCAATTTGCAACATTTCAGATGTTAAATTAAAGTTGTCAAAATAATCAATGTAATCGTCAAGCGGATGCCCAGAAAGATAAATGCCCAAAACATCTTTTTCAAACTTGAGTTTTGCATTTTTGCTAAACTCGCGAATGTTAGGAATTTTTACTGTGTCAAACTCAGCAATTTCTTGTTGTTGCTCGCCACCAAACGCGTCAAAAATTGAGAACTGGCCACTTGCCCTTGTTTTGCGGTCGTGATTGGTTTTTTCAATCATTGCCTCATAAACCGCACAAAGTTGACTTCTGTTATGTCCAAAACAATCAAACGCGCCACCAAAAATAAGACTTTCTAAACATTTTTTGTTTAACACCTGTTGGTCAGAACGCGAAATAAAATCCTGAAAACTTTTATAATCGCCGTGTGCATTTCGCTCGTCAACAATGGTTTGAATGACACCAACACCAACGCCCTTTATGCCACTAAGCCCGTATCGAATTCCCCCATTTTCAACACTAAAAAACGCTTTTGACTTGTTTATGTCTGGCGGATAAATTTCATATTTTTCCTTTTTGGCATAGGTTATATAGTGTTTAATTTCGTCGGCATTGTTAATTCTATTATTAATAACCGCCGTCAACAGTTCAACCTCGTGATAACACTTTAAATATGCCGTTTGAAAGGTTAAAAACGAATACGCCGCCGCATGCGACTTGTTAAAGGCGTAAGACGCAAACGCTTCCATTTGCCCAAACACATCTTCGGCAACTTCTTTTGGTATTCCTTTTTTAACAGCGCCGTCAATAGACTTTTTGCCCTCAGGGTCTTGCCAACCATTTATAAATTTTTCTTTTTCAAAAACCATTTGGTCTTTTTTCTTTTTGCCCATAATACGGCGCACATTGTCTGCCTGACCAAGACTGTAACCACCCATGGCTTGACACACCTGCATAACCTGCTCTTGATAAACAATAACGCCATAAGTTACATTTAAAATAGGCTCCAAACATGGGTCGGCATATTTAACAAGCGCAGGGTTGTGCTTGTTTTGAACATACTTAGGAATATACGCCATTGGCCCCGGGCGATAAAGCGAAACGCCTGCAATAATATCTTCTAGTCCGTCAGGCTTTAATTCTTTTAAGAATTTTTTAAAGCCACCGCTTTCAAGTTGGAACACGGCGTCAGTTTTGCCCTCTCCCAACATTTTGTAAACATCTGGATTGTTATAATCCATGTCTTTGCTGTAAAAATCAATGTCAATGCCCTTGTCTTCTTTAACATATTGACAGGCTTTGTCAATATCTGTTAGCGTTTTAAGCCCTAAAAAGTCCATTTTTAAAAGCCCCAAATGCTCTAATTCAATCATAGAAAACTGGGTTGAAATATCTTCGCCGTTGCGCATAAGCGGAACATATTCCTCAACCGCGTGAGGTGCAATTAAAATTCCGCAGGCGTGTGTTGACATGTTGCGAGGCATGCCCTCCATTTTAATGGCAATATCAACAACTCGCCTTAATGTGTCGTCCTCTTCATAAATCTTTCTAAGTTCTGGAATAATAAACTTGTCGTTTTCTGGCTTGCCTGTTTTTCCAAAATAATATTTTAAAACAGGCGGTTTTTTAATGCCTTCTGGCAATTTTGCAGGAATCTGCTTGCTTATTTTATCCGCCATTGAATAAGGCACTTTTAAAACCCTTGCAACATCTCTTATGGCGTTTTTGGCAGCCATGGTTCCAAATGTGCCAATAGACGCCACATTGTTTGGAGAGTATTTTTGTTTAACATACTCAATTATGTCTGCACGCTTGTCATAGTCAAAGTCGACATCAAAGTCGGGCATAGAAACACGCTCTTTGTTAATAAAGCGCTCAAAGAATAAATCATATTTAAGCGGGTCAATTAAAGTAATTGATATTGCATATGCAACAATACTGCCCGCCCCCGAGCCTCTGCCCGGACCAACCGAAATGCCGTGCGTGCGCGCATGGTTAACATAGTCCCACACAACCAAAAAGTATTCAACAAAACCTTGCTCGTTGATAATTGTCAACTCTTTTTCAGCACGCTCCAAAATTTCATCGGTTAATGGCTCGCCATACTTTTGTTTTAACCCGTTGTATGTTAATTCTCGCAGGTATTCATAATTGTCCTTGCCGTCGGGAGCCTTATAAAAAGGAATAAAATTTTCGTTTGCAGGAAGCACATATTTTTTGTCAATGCCCGGAATATCCCCGTGCGATTTGCTTCTAATAACAACATCACACATATCGGCAATCTCGTTTGTTATGTCAAGTGCGTCCTCATAACCCGGCAATGCTTCCAACATCTCTTCATAAGTTTTGTAGTAAAACTCGTCGGTTTCAAACTTCATGCGGGTTGGGTCGTCAATGGTTTTTTGCATTTGAACACACATTAAAACATCTTGAATCTCGGCGTCTTCTTTGTTTAAATAGTGAACATCGTTTGTGGCAACAAGCCTAATGCCGGTTTGTTTGCTTATTTTTTCTAACCCATTTAAAACGGTTATTTGGTCAGGAATTCCGTGATTTTGAATTTCTAAAAAGAAATTGCCCTTGCCGAACATTTCCTCTAACTCAAGCGCCATGTTTTTTGCGTCTTCTAGCCTGTTCTGTAAAATTAGTTGCGGAATATGCCCTGCCAAACATGCCGAAAGGCAAATAAGTCCGTTTGCATGCTCTTTTAACGCCTTATAGTCAATGCGAGGCTTGTAATAATAACCTTCTTTTGAAGCAATGCCCGATAGTTTTAAAAGGTTTTTGTAACCATCGTTGTTTTTGGCAAGCAAAACAATGTGTGCCATGTCGCCCTTGCCGGTTTTGTTAAAACGGTCGTGACAAATATAAAACTCGCAACCAAGAATCGGCTTTATGCCCGCCTTTAGGCAACCTTCATATAACTGCAGGGCACCATACATGTTGCCATGGTCGGTTATTGCCACCGCTTTGTAACCGCGAGCCTTGGTTTCGTCAATAAGCGCACCAATGCGCGTTGCGCCGTCTAATAAACTGTATTCAGTGTGCAAATGCAAATGAACAAATTGTTTCATGTGTTAAATTCCTTTAATTTTGTTTGCCATTTTAATAAGTTTTTGAAACCTATGATTAAGCGCACTTTTGGTAAGAGGAGTTTTTGTTAGTTTAAGCAATTCTTCTAAACTTTCTTCGGTGTTGGCAAGCCTAAGCAGTGCCACTTCTTGAAGGTCGGGGCTTAAACTGCTTATGCCATAGGTTTCGTCAATTAGCCTAATTGCCTCAAGTTGATTATAACTTGCATTAAGTGTTTTGCTAAAGTTGGAAACATAGCAGTTGTTTTGCCTGTTAACCTTGTTGCGCATTTGTCGAGTGATAATTTCATTTTGTAATGTAAGCACTGCATTGCTTGCACCCATAAGCGCAAGCATGTTGCTTACTTCTTCGGCGTCTTTAATGTAAAGCACATACATGTTTTTGCGCTTGGTTAATTTTGCCAAAATGTCGAACTGAGCAAGAGCAACCGAAATCTCGTGCAATAACTCATAAGAGGCGTTGCTTATTTCCAAATGATAGCCTGTTGTTTTGCGAGTTGAGTCAAGTTTTATACTGCTTGTGCCCGAGCCAATAAAAACGCCACTAACAAATGCTTTTAAACTTTCTTCGGTTGCCAACAGTTTGTCGTTTATTTGGTTGTTTTTTTCATATTTTCCACCCAAAACCTCAATGGCAAAAATGTCTTCTAGCAACCTTGTTGCCACCTCGTTTGAAATAGTAATATAAAAATATGGCGTTCTACCAATTTTAAAGGCAGGAACAAGCCCCACTTGCATGCCTGCATCATTGCCATATAAATTAATGATTAAGCCTTTTACATCATCTGCCAAAGTTTCAAAATCGGTGGTTATTTTAAAGTTTTGAACAGTTTTGCCAAGGTCAAAACTTGCCGACGAATAACAAAGCCCGCACAAAAAAGCAAGGGCTTGCATCTTGCCCTTGAATTTGTTGCTTAAAATTTCTTGTTTAATATCTTTAGAAAAACTCATAAATTTCTCTTTTTAAAATCCTTTTATTATTCTGTTCATTGTTGCTAGAAACAAAAAACCAAATTAACATTAAAGTAGCATTTGATTAAATGCAACCACGCTTAAAAATGAATGTTTTTAAAATCTGGTCTTTTGCCAAGGTTTACAATGTTTTTTTCTGGAATGCCATATTTTAACACATAGTTCATGCCATTTCTAACATCGCCAACTTTTTCTGGACGGTGCGCGTCACTGTTTAAAATAAACTTTGTGTCATGCTTGATTAGTGTTTCAATGTCGGCTTGATTAAAAGCAATGCGCCTGCCGTTAAGTTCAATAAACACATTTTTCTCGTGCGCCATGCGGGCAATTTCGTCCAAATTAACAGGCATGCCCACGCCAAGATGAGTTATAATGTTAATTGGTTGGTGCTCGATTGCCTTTAAAACGCACATTGTGTTGCGCTCTATTTGTGCTTTGGTGTAAAAATGTAAATTGTTAGCCCAAAACAGTTTTGCAACATCACGCAAAGAATCTGCTTTAACACACTTGTGATAGCCAACACTAACAATGTTTAAAAAATCTAAATCGCGCTTTAATAAGCCAATTTGCCCGTTAAGAGAAGTAAAGTTTTCTTCAATGCCAAAAAGCACATTAACGCCAGTGGCTTTTTGTGCTTTTTGAATGTCCATAATAATATTGTCAACTTGACTGCGTTTAATGCTAAATAACTTATGGCTAAAGCCGTGGTCGGTTATTGCAATTTCTTTAAGGCCTTTGTTTTTTGCAACAGTGGCATTGTCTAAAATGCTACCCTTGCCGTGGCTGTAGGTTGTGTGTGTGTGATAATCGCCATATATAACCATTGTTTAATCTCCCACAAAAATAATTTCCTCTTGCAAGCAAACCCCCTCGCGCTCATATGCCTGCTTTTTAGCAAGCGAAATAGCAAGGCTTAAATCTTTGCTTGTTGCATTGCCCAAATTAACAAAAAAGTTGGCATGCTTGGGGCTTATTTGTATATCTCCTATTGTAACACCTTTTAACCCCATTTTGTCAATGATTTTTCCCGCGCCTTCGCCCGCACGCTTAAAAACACTGCCCGCACTTGGCATGCCGTGTGGTTGAGATAAGATTCGCTTGTTAAAATACTCCTGCTGTAATTGCTTAATCTTGCTTGAACTTTGTTTAAAAAACTTAAACTCTACTTTTAAAATAATGTCTTTTTTGTTTAAAAAATTAGAGTGTCTGTAATCAAGCCCCATTTTGCTCACATTAAACACTCTTATTTTTTTGCCACACAAAACCCATGCCCTGCTAACAACTTTCGCCATTTCGCCACCAAATGCGCCCGCATTCATGCATAATGCTCCGCCAACACTTGCAGGAATTCCGTATGCAAACTCAAAGCCACCAAACCCCAACCTTGCACATAACGAATGAATGGCAAACAAGTTGGCACCACCTAAAGCAATAACCTTGCCAAAACCCTTTTTGCGCACACTAACCTTGTTTAATTTTTTTAAGCAAATAATAACTCCGCTAAAACCGTCGTCATTAAAAACAATGTTGCTACCGTTGCCAACAACATAATATTTAATCTTTTTTAAGTTTAAAAATGCTATTAACCGCCTAACTTGCTTGACATTTTTTGGCAAACAAACAAACTTCGCCCGCCCACCAATTTTTATTGTGCAGTAATTTTTTAAACTCTCGCCCGCCCTGCATAAACAAATTCTGCTTAAAGCCTTAAACAACTTTTTGTCGCCCCGCAAACCATTGAGACTTTTGTTATATACGCCAATTTTTTTCATAACATTATTTATGTTTTTGGTTTTACTTAAGTGTTTGTCTGCAAAGCATTTGCAAAAAGTCAATAAAATCTTTCAGTAGTAGTGAAAGATTTTGCGTTGTTTAGTCAAACCGTTTAGTAAAACTTAAAAATGCTTCGCGCTTGTGACGCTTGCTTTGCCTTGCCCTTTTGTGTGCTTCAAAAAGATTTTTAAAATTAAAGACATCTTCAAATTTTATCATTCAACTACCAAAATTTAAAAGCGGCGAAGCAAGTTTTGCTTCACCACTTTTATTTGTTGGGTTTAAAAATATTATATGAAAACAAAATTCAAAAAAGTAGCCTTAGCACTAATGTCTCTCGTTCCATCGGCGTGGTGAATCTTGACTCGAGGCGTCGTCAAACGGCGCCGAATCAAGGTTAGCATTATTATTCACTTCCACCATTTTTAAATACTAAAATAAATTTTTCGTTACATTTTTTGCAAACGGGCAACGCCCTTGTTTGCTGGATAATGCCCCATGCTATTTATAATTAAAGTTTTTACAGTTTTTAATAAGTTGTGTACCCTATGTCGGAATGCTTAGATTTTTAAAGCCGCACGCACGCCGTTGCTGTAGTTGACACTGCTGATATTGACAACACCCGCATCGCTCACGTAGTACGCATTGTAAGCCGACGTGTTCGGAGAACGCAACCAACAATTAGCGGCCTCATATGTTCCCTGCGCCGAAGTACGACCAGAGTAGAATACTTGATAGTTGTCATTAGGGCAAAGAATGGTATCTTCTGCAAATATGGCTTGAATTTCGGTTTGACTCAATAACCAAAATTTATCTTCTGCAGATTCATAACCTGTTGGAAGTGTTAAACTTGTAGTTCCTTGAACCTCATTGTCTTCATCGTCATATGTAATTTTAACAGTATCTGTTTCATACATTTCTTTTAGTGACCTAGCGTCTATTTTGTTAAGGTCTTCTTCTGTAAATGAATATTTTGTTGTAAATGTTGAACCTGTTAAATATGTTCTGATTTCACTTGTTGCATATTCATTTGAATTACTTGTTGAATCGTCAAAAATGTGTTTTTCTAATGCTTTTTCAGAAAGCAAATAATAGTTTTTGTTAAGCATAAAGCCGTTTGCAAGCGCATTTCTATCTGCTTGTGTTAAAGCCGAAACAACGCCGTTAGCGTGAACACCAACCACTAGCCATCTAATGCTTGTGCCATCTTCAAATTTGCCCATTTCAATATAATATGGGAAGCGTTCAGCGTAATATTGCAATGTTGTGTTGCCGTTAGCGTCACCATATGCAGGGATTCCATCACAACAAGACGCTTCGCCCAAATCGGCTTTTATTGCATTTACTTCAGGTGTTGTAAAGTGCTTAATGCCAAAGTTGGTGTCTTGTTTTGTGCTAGTTGAATCAAACTCGGTTGTTTTATCAAACTTAACTGCCAAGTTAAAACTTACTGCGTTTGCTTCGGTTATGCCAGCATATGTATTGCCTGTTTTTTGTAGGCTTAGCGTAAAGGTTATTTTTCCTGTTGTGGTTGTGCCGTTTATTTCGTCCATTACCACGCCTTGTGTGTATGTAACCTTTACTGCGCTTGAACCTGTTGTGCAGTTTTCTTGATCGGCACTTGCAACAACTTTAAACTTTGACGCATTTGTGAATTCTAGTTCAACAACAATGTCTTCTGGTGTGCCATCGGCAGAGTTCATGTCAGAAAAGAACATTGTGCCAAGAGTAACAGTTTTTGGCGCACCCAAAATTTCTACCAAGTTGTTTGCGTCTGTGTCGTTAGTGTCCAAAACATTGTCGGCTATTTGAACTCTTTGCGATGGATATCCATCTGCGTTGTTGGCTCCGTTTTGATCAACTGCGTGGCCTGTTACAAACACGCCAACATTAACATTGCAACCATGGGCAGTAAAGCCAATTTTGCCTGCAACATTTAAGTTTGCTGTGGTTGCTGAGTAAACACCTATTGCTATTGCGCACACGCATAGGCAGATGGTTACTATGTTAAACCACAATCCAAATTTCTTTTTCATGTTTTTTCTCCCTTTAGATTTAGTGAATAGTGAATAGGTAATAGTGAATAGGTGTTGATAATTTTAATAATGAATTGTGAATGGTTGCAGACAATACACCCATCACTGAAAGAGTTGTTTAAATTGTCATTATATTTTCACTCTTCACTTTTACTTTTTCACTTTTCACTTAAAGTGTACCCCCCCCCGCGCCGTTGTCAACTTATTTTTAATACTTTTTGAACCAATTTTTCATTTTCCCCAATTTTTTTTATTCTTTTTTGTGGATAACTCCCGCCCACACACTCAGCCTGAGTTCACCCCGCAAACACCAAGCCATTTTTTGCCTCCAATTTTTAAACTTTCATTTTTGATATGCACAAAAAAAAGAACCTTAACAAAATATGTTAAAGTTCTTTTTTTCTAGACATTAATATTTTTAATTAATGTTACCATAATTAAAAACCCTCATTTTGACCTCTTTTCTCCTAAATAGTAGTCATTTTTAGGAGAAAAGCCAACGGTTTAGGAGATAATTTAATTTTTATGCGCCCTCCAAAAGCATTTTATCTGCCACAAGAGCAATAAACTCTCCATTGGTTGGTTTTTCGTTGCTGGTGTAAACCTTTAACCCAAAAATTGAGTTAATATTTTCAATCTTGCCTCTATTCCACGCAACCTCAATGGCATGGCGAATTGCGCGCTCTACCTTGCTTGCGCTTGTATCAAACTTTTGGGCAATGGCTGGGTAAAGTTTTTTTGTTATTGAGTTTATTATATCCGGTGTATCAATAGCCATTTTTATTGCCTCACGCAAAAACTGATAACCCTTAATATGTGCTGGGATTCCAACAGTAATAAAGATATTAGAAATTTTTTCGTCTATAACTCTTGTTTTATTACGGGAATCAGCACTGGTTTGCATGGCAGATATATTTTGCGTTTGTTCTTTCATTAAAGCAACATCTTTTATGCGCAAAACAACATTTTGAAAGTTTGTTGGCTTATTAATATAATAACTAACGCCCATAGACAATGCCTTTGAAATAAACCCCTCATGCGCAAGTGCCGAAACAACAATAATTTTTGGACACGCTAAGCCCATTTGTTGTTTTAATTTTTCAATTAGCACAAAGCCATCTTGGCTTGGAAGAACAATGTCAACAAGCAAAACATTTGGCATTGTTTTTAAAATTTCTTCATACGCAAGCACGCCATCAGAATTTGAGCCAACAACTTCTATTTCAGTGTTATTTATTATATCTCTAACGAATTCATCTTTAAACTCGCTGTTATCTGCAATGTATAGTTTTATTTTATCGTTCATATTTAACTCTCCATGTATTTCATTGACAAGTCAATGTTAGCACTCAAAGCAAGCATTCTGCTAACAAAATAATTGCCGAATAACACAAAAAAGAGTCATATGCAGTTAAAAAATACAATTTTATGTCGAATATGTGGAATTTTGCCTGTTGTTTTTCCAAATCTTTTGTTGATTTTTCTCTTTTTGAAGCATTTTTATATTTAAAAAATAAACAAACTTTTATCCAAATTTTAACCAAATTAACAAACTTTTAACAAAACGCTTTCTATTTGCATATATCAACACAGTATGAAAGATTATTGCGACGATTTAATATTAAGCCCAACGGCAATAAAAAAAATCGCTAAGGAGTATAGCAAAAACAGCGCATGCCCCTGCAACACTCTCAGCGAAAGTTCCCGCCGACTACTTGCACAAAACATTGAGTTATTAGACGGTTTATTTACATATTTTAAAAACTCTCCACAATTACAAAAATTGGCAATACAATCTTTTGCGCTTTGCAAAACAAATACGCTAAGTCACAAAAACTATAAACATACTTTTAAGTTGAGTGCCAACAAAGCCAAAGCGCAATGCATAAGCAATACCCTGCAAATTTTACAGCAGATAATTAACAACTTTGAACACATAATTCCACACACACAAAAACAAGCAATTAATGTTTGCCTTGCAACAATAGAAGAACTTACACAAATATATTAAACATTTGGCACAACTTAGCACTAATATTACAAAAATATAAAACCATAATAACATCTTTTCATTTAACAGCGGTTTAACAAAAAGAAAAGCAAAAAGAACATTCTTTTAAAGAATGCTCTTTTTTAATTCAAATTATTTTTAATTTAACGAATGACTTTGTTATTTAATTATGCTTTTGGAGTTAAAACATTGCCTGCGCCAACTTCATAAACCACGCCCATTGCTTCAACAGTGCCGTCTTGGTTATAAGTGAAATCGGTTGTTGCATAATGAATCATGAAGCCAGCCATGCTTGGGTCCATTGCGCCTGCGTCTAATTCACAAACAGCATAGCAAGTGCCTTCGGTTCCATAAACCTTAACAGTTAATGGCATACCTTCAACTTCAACAGTATATGTGTTTGCAACTGTGCCAGTTGGAACATAATGGTCAAATGTGTTGCCATTTGTTGCGTCGTCGGTTAACTCAAAATAAATATATCCGCCTGCGCTTGATTCATAATAAGCAAAAATATATTTGTTTGTTTCGCCAATTTGTTCTTTTGTGTATTCAACCAAGTGTGGATTTGGAGAATATGTGCTTGTTAAATAAGCACAGCCGTTATCATAAAGTGCAATTGCTGTATAGCCCATGGTGCTTGGTATCATTGATGTAGACGCTGCATTATATTCGCCAACCAAGGTTGCTTGGTTCATATCAACGGTTACATCAACATAAATTTCATGTTCATATGCAACTGTTTTGCCATCAACATAGCCTGCTTGTTGAACATATTTTATAACAATCACGCTTTCGCCCACTTTGTCAGTGCTAAATCTGCTTAAGTCAATCATGCTTCTTGTTAAAGCAAATTGCTAGCTTGTTTGAGTGCCAACTTGTTCATAGAAATATGCGGTGCCTGTTGTTGCTTCTGTAGAAGAATTTAAAATGTTTTGTGCAATAAATGTTTCAATTTGTTCTGGTGTTGCACCTTTTA
>JAFUKB010000040.1 GCA_017467895.1 Clostridia bacterium | reverse complement strand
TGTTAAACCACAATCCAAATTTCTTTTTCATGTTTTTTCTCCTTTTTTCACTTTTCTACTTAAGTGTACCCCCCCCCGCAAAGTTGTCAAACGATTTTTAATAATTACAAAAACTTTTTTGCTTGACCTCATTTTGGCTTCTTTTTTTGATGGGCATAATTGATTTTGTATGCAAATTTTTATGTATGTCTAAAATTTGTTTTAACTTACTCATCATGTTGCCTTAACCGTTGCTGGTAGTTATTTTTGTCGTTGAGAGTTCACGCCCAAGCCTTGTGGGTTATGGTTCACTTAATTTTATTACATATACTCATTTTGAGTATCTATTTTAATATTATTCATTTTTGCACTATGTGTCAATTTTTTATGACACGATTTCATAATTTTTTATTTTAAAATTCTTTGCATTAAAAAAAACTCCCAAAATTTGGGAGAGTTTTAAGATACTGTATTAAGTTTTGCCTAACAATTCTTATTCCTTAACATACAAAATACCACAGGTGTTTTTGCCACAGTGAGTGCAAATTGTTGGGCCAGCGTCATTTGAGATAACCTCTTCAAAGCCATAGTCTTTAAGCATTTGGCAAATTTTGTCAACAACTGGCATTTGTGAAGAGTGTGCAACAAACACGCGTTTTTTGTTTGGTGGGCATTCTTTTAACATATCATTAACATATTTAACAAGACTTGGCTCAATGCCACCCATATATTTTTTTGTAACCTTCATTTCGCCATCTACAAGGCTTATTCTAGGTTTAATTTTAAGTATGTTTGCACCAAGCAATGCAAGGCTTGAGCACCTGCCACCCTTGTGAAGATATTTTAAAGTATCGACCAAAAATGAGGCTTGAATTTTGTCTACTTCTGCCATAGCCTCGGTTACAATAGAGTCAAAATCTTGGCCTTTGGCAACTTTTTCAGCAGCAGAAAGCACCAAAAGCCCTTGCCCAGTTGTAAGAGACTTAGAGTCTATTACTGCAACTTTTCCATTGCCAATTTCTTCAGAAGCAAGGCGCGCGTTATTTCCTGTTGACGAGATTTTAAATGAAAGCGAAAAGTGAATAACCTTGTCACACTCTGCCAGCATGCTTTCAAAATGCTCAACATATTCATAAGTGCTTCGCGCTGCAGTTTTTGCCAAATTGCCTGTGCGCTCAATATATTCATATAACTTCTCTTGAGTAATGTCAATGCCGTCTTGATACTCATCGGTGTCAAGAGTGATTATCATTGGCATTAATTTAATGTTATATTTTTTAATAAGGTCTAACGGTATATCACAAGTGCTATCAGCCGAAATTCCAATTCTCATAAAAACTCCTTTGGTTGCAAAATTTGTGTGGCCTACAAACTGCCAAACCATTAACAAACTTAAGCATATAATATTTTAATGAATATATGTTACCATTTATGCATATTATTGTCAATTAACAAAATTTTTTGTCGAAAACAAATATTGACATTTGGGCTTTTAGTGATATACTGAAAACAGATATGACATTGAATTTTACTGCACATTAAATTTTTAATATTTTTGGGGGAAAATATGGCACAATCAAAAAAATATAGCAAAAAGAAACACTTGCCACTTAAAATAACAAGTGAAGAAACATGGGCAGAACTCCACAGAAAACAAGTTCGCACCTATAACAACACCAGTGCAAACTGGAAGCAAAACTTTGTTGCAAAACCAAAAGAAGAGCAAATTAGGCTTATGTTTAAATATGCTCTTGACGGCAACAAAAAAATGTTGAAGTTTATTTATCAAAACTGCGATATTGACTTTAACATAACCGACGCCGACGGCAACACTCCACTTATGTTTGCAGTTAAATCAGGCTCTCGCGAGGCTGTGGAATATGTTTTAAATAACGGTGCAAATGTTAATTACCTTAACAACTTGGGCATTACTCCTCTTCATTTGGCAACGCGCAAAAACAGCCAAACTTTGGTTAGAGTTTTGTTAGAATTTGGGGCTTTTGTTGACATTGAAGACGCATATATGCAAACACCAATTTTTGACGCTGTGCAAGAAAACAATGCCGAAATGATTAAATATTTATTTGCTAATGGTGCTAGCATTAACCACCAAAACAAAGACGGCAAAACACCACTTATGGTGGCTTCGTTTAATCGTCATCGCCAAGAAGCAATGTGTCAACTTTTGCGCCTTGGTGCCGAGGTTAACACAACCGACAAAACTGGCAGAACTGCCTTTATGCATGCAATAAACAACAATAATGGTGCCATGATGGACATTTTGCTAAAAGCAGGTGCAACCATTAACATTTGCGACCAAGACGGCTACACCCCAATTATGCTTTGTGCAAAACGCGGTAACCGCGAAGGCTTAAGAGTGTTAATTGCCCGCGGGGGCGACATTTTTGCAAAAAATGACTTTGGTCAAACCGCTTACGACATTGCTCGTGCTTGCAACAACACAACCTGTGCCGAAATTTTGGCAAAAGCAGAACGCATTTACAAATCTGGTGCAACTCCAGAACAAATAAAAGCACAACTTGCAGTGTTTGCCACCCAAAACCGCATGAACAACTCTTGCATAAGATAACTATTTAAAACAAAAAACGAGCAAAATTATTGCTCGTTTTTTAAAAATGCAAGAATTACACGAATGCCTAGTGTTTTCTTCTTATTTAATTGACAGCATGTCGCCGTCGACTTCTATTATTCCGTCCAAAAGTTTTAATGCTTTTTCAAAATATTCTTCCATGCTTGGGTTAAGTCTTGCATAGCCAAGTTGTTGCGCAAGCAGTTTAAACAGCCCTGACTTTTGCGCATTTACATTTTGTTTTAGCAACATGTTCATTCCGCGTGCCAATTCGTATGGCTCAATATATTTTACCTCTCTTGCAGGTTCGCCTTTTGCGGGAACTCTTAAAAGAGGAATGTTTTGACCATCAAGATACAAAAATCCATCACTGCGAGAGATACCATAATAAGCACAATTTTGCATAATTTTTTCAGACTTATTACGCACTACACTTGTTACTTTTTGCCTGCCCTCAAACATATACACAATGCGCTTTAATAACCACTCCTCAGATATTGGGCTTTCTACCTGAACAATTTTATGCACTGTTTTTAAAATTTCATTGTTTGTATTTAATATTTTTTGAGGTATTCCTGTTGCCATAACATATTTTGGGAACTCAAAATGTGCAACCTCCAATTCTTCTTCAAAAGTTATGTCTTTTTTTAACTCTTGCTCTTGGGATTTTTGCAAGTTTTTTGATTCTTGTTTAACCTCTTCTAAAAGCGCAAGCAATCTTTCTTTTTCAACTGCCTTATTTTTAAACCAGTCTGGCGACCACATTCTATAAAATTTCCAACCCATACGCTCTAGGTTTGCCTTTCTGAGTCTATCTCTATCACGCACGGTTTTTGAATTATAATATAGCAAGCCATCACATTCTATGGCAAGCACATAGTCCTCTTGCCCTGCAAGTTTTATCGCTAGGTCAATTTTAAGTGCAGAATAACCAAGGTTTGTGTCTACAACATAGCCGTTTTGTTGCAAGAACTCTTGAATTTCTTTTGCCATTTGAGATTCCGCGTTTTCAAACAAACTGTCAGTTGCATTATTTGTTAATGCCAGTTCTTGGTTCTCGGCATAGTCTAAATAATTCCTTAACAACCTTGCTCCAACAGATTTTGTTCTTGAAAGGTCAATATCAATACCATGCAATGATGTAACCAATTTTACATTTTGTTTTGCACGCGTAATTGCAACATTAAGCCTACGCTCGCCACCATCGCGGTTGAGTGGGCCAAAATTTAAAAGCAGTTTACCATCGCAATCTTTTGCATATGCCGTGCTAAAGATAATAACATCACGCTCATCGCCCTGAACTGTTTCAAGATTTTTAATAAAGAAAGGTTCTTCGCGGTCAGACTTAAAATATATTTCCAAAGACGGGTCTTGGCGCCTGCGTTTTGTTAAAACTCTGTCAATTAAATTTTGTTGTGAAATGCTAAACGCAACCACGCCCAAACTTCGGTTTGGATATTTTTTTATGTTCTCATACACCAAATCTACAACTTTTTCAGCCTCTGCAAGATTTGTTTTAGATTTACGGTCAAACACCCCATCAACATGAAAATATTCAACACCCGCGTCTTGTTTTGCTGTTTTTGCGCATGGAAAAGTAACAAGTTCGTTATCATAAAAATGTTTGTTTGAAAATGAAATAAGTTCTTCATATCTACTGCGGTAGTGCCATTTAAGCCTACGCTGTGGAAATGTTGCCGAGCATAAATCCAAGATTGATTCAAAGTCGGTTACATCATCTGACATGTCGTTGTTTTCAACATCAACAATATCATTAAAAAAGTTTGTTGGTGGCATTTGCTTTGAGTCACCCACAACAATAAGTTGTTTGCCTCTATAAATTGCGACAATAGCGTCCTGAGGGAAAATTTGCGAGGCCTCATCAAAAACAACAAGATCAAAGTTCATATCTGGGCTTAAATAGGTGCTAACACTTAAAGGCGACATCAAAAAGCATGGTTTAAGTTCCATGGCAAGTTCGCCAATTTCAGAAAGTAATTGTCGCACGCCTTTTTGTTTTCTCTTTTTTTCTGACTCTCTAAGCAATATCGCTACACTGCTACCCTGTGCTACCATGTCTAAACTTGGTCTTAAGTTAGACAATTTTGCCTTAATTTTTGCCTTATTAATTTCAAAAGTTAAAATATCTTTTTGGCAAAAGACATCAATAATTTCATCATGAGGAATGCGAGTAAGTTCCAAAAGTGTTGGGCTTTTTTGCAAAAGCAAATATATCCATTGCAAATAAAAAGCCCTGTTAAATGCCATGACAATTTCTTGGGTTTTTACATTTTGTTTAATTGCAAAATCAACAAAATCTTTTAACTCTAAACTTTCTAATTTATGTAAGAATTTTGTAAACTCACACCAATTATCAAGTTTGTTAATATTTTTCAAACAATTTTCTAGTTTAAGTTTTAAATCGCATAATTTTACTCTTTCTATGTCATATAAATTATTGTCAAAATTATCAATTAATCTATTTTGATTTTGCAAGTTTTCTTCAATCAAAATATTGATTTTATTTGAAATATTTATTAAATAATCTTTTTCTAATAAAAATTCATTTAGCGTAAGTTTTGCCAAATTAGCATAATTAATTCCCTCAATTTTAAACGCTTTCAAGTTGTTTAATTCATTTAACCAAACTGCATAATTTGTGTTTATTCCATCATATTCAGTGCTTAAATATTTTTTAATATTATTTTGCAATTTGTTAAATTCTTGTGTTTTTTGTTGAAAATCTTTTAAATTATTCATTATTTCTACTGCAAAATTATATTTTGGTTTTTTGCCATCTTTTTTGCAAAGTCGAATATCTGAAATAATTTTTTTGTATTCTTTATTAAATAATCTTGAAAATAATTTGTTAAATTGTTTTGTTAATTGTTTATGATATTTTTTTCCATCAACACTATATATATCTGCGTCATAATTGTTATCAATAACTTGTTTTAATGCCAAAATTTCGTTTGCCAAAATTTGCATGCTTTCAACATCTTGAATTGGCAGTTGGTTGGCATTTAACTCAAGCAACGCAGGAGTAACAAACTTGCTCTCTTTTAACAAATTTAAAAATTTTTTAAACAAATTGATTTGATATATGGATTCTAAATTTAATTCATACTTATCCTTTAATTCACTGGTTATATCTAACAAATGCTTATAAAAAACTATTGCGTCTTGCAAATCGCTTTTTAACTGCATGACGGTTTGATATGAATAGTCGGTGTTTACATAGCCATGCCAAATATTTTGTTTATAGTTATAACCAACAGACGGAACATAATCCACATACCTTTTAAGCAATGTTTGTGCTGTGTCGAAATATTCTTCGCCTTTGCTTTCTATGTTACTTATTACAAAATCTAATTGAGGCGCACTTCTGCATAATGACACATTTTCATACAAATCATATAGCGATTTATTTATTACTGGATGAACCGCGTGAAGTTCTGAGTTATATGAATCTAATTGTGCTTGAGCGTCATTTTTAACTTTTAATTCCTTGTCTGCCTGATTAGAAATTCCACTTTTTGGCAATTTTAATGTGTGGCAAAGTTCCTCAATAACCTGCCTTTTGTTTGCCTTATGGCTATGCAGTTCCAAACAAAATTCTTCAAGCCCTACATTTTTTAGTTTGTTATAAACAACATTTAATGCTGCAAGTTTTTCTGACACAAACAAAACTTTTTTGCCTGCCATTAAACATTCGGCAATAATGTTTGTAATTGTTTGACTTTTGCCTGTACCCGGAGGCCCTTGCAAAATAAAACTCTTTCCATCTTTTGCAAACTGAATTGCCTCGGCTTGGCTTGAATCAGCGTCAACAACATTGTGCAGGCTTAACAAGTTATTGCTTGGGGCGCTTTTAGAATTTAATTGCGACTCAGCCCCAGCCTCGCCAAGCAAAACCCTAACACTGTTGCTTTCTACAATTTTTTGTGCATTGTCTTTTAAATCTCTATACATGTTTATCTTTAAGAAAGAAAAAATTCCAATCTTGCACTCGTTGCTAACAGTCCAATTAAGTTTTGCAACAATTTGTTCAATATTTTTTAAATATGCTTCATAGCCCTCATCTTCGTCAAATTCAGGGAGTGTAACATTATATTCATTCTGCAACTTAAAAGAAAAAGTTGGGTTAACAATTATTTCATCATCAATAACTTTTATATAAAAAGGCTCAATGGTTGATTCATTTTCAATGGTAATTGACTTTAACAAAAGTGGCGCCCTCATAATGTCGTTAGGGGCATCAGCCTCAAACCAGTTAACGAATCCAAATGCCAAATATGCGGTGTTAACACCTGTTTCTTCCAAAACAGTTTGTGCTTTCTTTTTTATGTTCTTCAGCGCCTGTTCTGGCTTGTTTATTACATTATAAAAAAGCAGTTGTTGTTTTGGAAGTTTTGGCAGATATTTTTTTAAATATTCTTCTTTGGTTAACTGTTTTTTGTTGCCTTGCTCATCTAGTTCCAAATCAACAGAAAAATATTTATCGCCCTCATTGCCTAAAAAAGCATCAAAAACTTCAAACCTTGATGCATGTTCCGCCTTGTCAAAAAAAATGCTTGAGTTTGGTGCAACAACCTCGGCAGTCATAGATTTTGAATCTTTAAAATTAATTAAATTATTGCCCCTGCCAGTATCAAGCAATAAATCAGCCCATTTGTTTAACTTTTCTAACTCCATGTGTACCCCTGAAAATACTAAACTCATGTATTAAAATAATACTTACTAGCAAAAACAGCAACCACCTTTTAACCATTTGCTGTTAAAGTAGTTGTAGTTTATCATAAACTTAAAACACATTTCAATTTTTTAAACATAATTCACAAACAAGCGCCTAGCACTAGCCAAAACATTTTCTGCATACAATTTAGCAAATTGACCTTAATCAAAATATCTGTTGACAAACAAAAAATAATTTAATATACTACTAAAGTTAGCAAGTTTACTTGCCCCTTAAATCCCTTGTTGTGGGCAAGCAAATTAAAAACAATTTAATATTTATGCGAGAGTGGCGGAATGGTAGACGCGCTTGTTTAAGGGGCAAGTTCGAAAGAGTATGGGTTCAAGTCCCTTCTCTCGCACCAAGAAAGGTCGAAAGACCTTTTTTTATTTCGTTAGGGACTTGAACGGTTCGTGTGGGTGCACACAAAAAACCACCAGCATTTGTGCCAGTGGTTTTTTTGAATATTTTTTTAATAAAAGAATTAGTTAAAGTTCTTTTTGTAAGCATCACCAAATTTGAAAACTGGTTTGTTGCATGCAGGGATTTCAACTGCTTCTTTTGTTCTTGGGTTGATGCCTGTTTTTGCTTCAACTTTTTTAAGTTCGATTGAGCCAACGCCAACGAGTTGAATTTTGTCTCCTGCTTTTAATGCTTCGGTTACAACATCTAACATTGCGTCATAAACAACATTAATGTCTTTCATTGTGATGCCAGCCTTGTCAGAGATTGCTCTAATAAATTCTGTTTTATTCATAAAATTCCCCTTTAAAAATAATTTCACAAATGGTTATTGCCATTTATGCCTTTATTATACAGGGTTTTTCGAATATTGCCAAACATTTTTTAAAAAAATGTGAAAATTGCCGAAATATGCACTTTTTTGGCCATATTTGCCAGTTTTTTTAAAAATATATCAACTTTTTTAAGTTTTTTTAATTAATTTTGATTTTATTTTAATGTGCTATTAGTCAATAGTAATTTGAAATGCTGGGCGAACACCACATGAATCAACACTTGGTTCCAGTTCGATTAAACAATCCTTCTCCACATAATATACCTTTTCATAATAATTTTCGTCATCAGTGCAAATGCAATAAGGCGAGCGTAACCACCAAGATATTGATGTGCTTTTATCGCCAATTTTATATGCCTTTGCATATTCAGAAGCATTACTTTCATCACAATTAAAATAGGTTAAAAATTCCGTTTTGCTTAGAAGCCAAAGTGTTTGGTCTTTAACCTCTGGAGAAACTTTATCTGGTCCACCCCACTCATCAAAAGCGGACTCTTGTTCACAGGTTTTTAATGAAATCTTATTATAAATCTCATAATCTGATAACCCATAGCGAGTATACAATGAATTGGTTGCCGTTCCATTAACATATTGTTGAATATCGGAGCCAGCATAAGTTAAATCATTTTCGGAGTCATACGCCATAGCCTCTGAGCCAGTTCTACTTCCTAAAACATATTCAGAAATAAACACATAAGTGCCTGCAGTTACTTGAGATTCATTTGCAAACGAATTTTCTACCAATGAATTGCCGTCTTTTGCTATCGCATACCATCTAATTGTTTCTTGTGTGTCAGGGTCTTTTCCCATGTCAATAAATATTTTGTTATTCTCCACATAATATAGTGGTGCAATATATTTATTAAACTCCATAGCAATGCTTACATTATCTGCGCTTGGCATTGCAATGTTACTTGCTGTGCTAGTTAGTGTTAATGTAATTGTTACCGTTGCACTTTCGTTTTGTGCGATTATTTGGCTTTCTGGTGTCGCAGTTATTGATATTGCTGTATTTTCTGCAACTGTTGTTCCAGTCATCTCGGCAGTTATATCAAATTTTGATTTATTTGTTACTGTGAGTGTAACAACAATATCTTCTGCACTGCCATCTGTTGATGCCATGTCTGTAAAGTAGCGTGAGCCTAGGTCGAGTGTTTGTGTGTTGCTACGCACTTCTACTGTTGCTCCCAAACTCTCTGGTGTGGTCACTGGCAAGCCATCTGCTGTGTTACCTGTTGCGTGGCCTACTATTGTGCCACTTACATCTACATCACAGCCATGGGCTGTAAAGCCTAGTTTACCACTGGCGTT
>JAFUKB010000039.1 GCA_017467895.1 Clostridia bacterium | reverse complement strand
TGGTTTCAATTTCCGCTGGAGTTTTGCCATCACAAGCAAGCAACACATCTTGCAACATAAGTCTTGCAACTTCAGGAGCAAGAGTTGGATCAGCCACACGGGCATAAGTTTGTTGTGTTCTGCAAGTTGGCTTAAATGTGAGCGAAACAGTTGCACCAAGTTCATCAGTGTTTGGCATTAACTCAACAAGCCTTTCAAACTCTTCGCCTGTTTTTGGGCTTAAACAACCAATTTCTGTTCTACGGTCATAAATAGAAACACCATCAATAAAATCGTCATAAGAGCGAGTCCAACGATGTGGAACAGACTTCATGCATGCAGAAGCAACAATTTTGCGTTTTTGAGCAATTTTTGGTTCCCACTTTTTGCGACCCTTTTCAGTTGTTTCGAGCGCTTGCAAAAGTTCAAGATTTTCAAGAGCGTTAAATGCCTCGGTTCTTGCAGTTGTATCCATTCCACTTACAGAATGGAACTTGCCACAGAGAGGGCAACCAATAAGGCTACAAAGCCTCAAGTTTGCATTTGCGTATTTTTTTGCAATTTTAACTCGTTGTTCTCTTGATAGGCTCAAGTCACCTTCTGCGATTTGTTGTAGACTTTTTATGCTTTGTTTACGATTATGAGCAACTGACCTTGAAGAGTATATTGCATTAATGCCCACGCCAGTGCCAACAACAGCAGTCACACCTGCTGTTAAAAAACATGCTTCAGATAACAAAAGTAAAGGAGTTGGCAAAAAGGCAGTTGTAACAACACCACCAATAACCGCAAGTGCTGTTACTATGGCTGTTACGATAAATGTTCTGCGGACTTTATGCTTTTTGTTCCCAGTTTCTTTATTTTTCACAGGTTTTACCTCCTTAATTTACTACTTAATTATATATCAAAGCCAACGGGCTGTCAATAGTCATTTTTAATAAATTTTTAGCGCCAAAGTTTTTCTATATTAAACTTTTCGCGAGAATCTTTTGAAAAAATATGAACAGCGATTTTGCCATAGTCTGCAATAATCCAATCAGCCTTTTTATACCCCTCTAACCCTGAATTTACTTGATTAAATTCATTTTTAGCATATTCTAACAGCCCCACTAGAAGATTTTGTGCAAAAAACTTGTCGGGTGCCGTGCACACAACCATATAGTTAAAAATTTTGCTGTCTTTTGTTTCAATTATTTCAGTCTTAATTGCGTTTTGCTTATTTAAATAATCAGCAAAATATCTAGCCAAAACAATACTTTCCATGTTAAGCATTCCCTTTACCGTTAAATATTAACAAAATATGCCAAAATTGTCAACATATGCTATTTTAATTATTATCATTTGCGTCAAAAATAATTTTATGAAAAACTTTTCACTATTTAGCATTATTGATTTTTTATTTAAGTTTGCCATATTATTTGCCATAAATTTAATTTGGAGTTTATATTTTATAAAAACCGCATGGCTATCTATCTTTTCATCAATTATAATTTCGCTTTTATTACTATTATTGTTTTGGTTTATATCACGCAAAAAGCAAGCCAAATTATTACTTAGCACAAAAGAAAGCCAACATTTAAGTGACACAAAACAATCGTTTATATATATGCCACAAACCGAAGTTTTGCAATTTTTTTTAATGCTTGCAAAAAGCAAACATACGGCTGTTATTTTAAAAAATTATATTTTAATAAACGGTTCAACTGTTTTAATTCCACACATTAAAGAAAAAGAAATTAGTATTGACGATGTTATTGAGTTATATAATTCTGTTAACAGGCAATCTATCAAAAAAATAATTATTCTTTGCAACACATATAATGCAGGCATAGAAACAATACTTGAAAATTTTGAAACAAAGACTTTAGTTTTAAATTATAATCAAACTTACTGCCAATTATTAAAAGAATACAATATTTTTCCGCCCATAAAGCATTCACAAAAAAAGAAAACAAAAAGAACTTATAAGCAACTTTTGGAAATAATTTTTAATAAAAAAAGAACACGCAGTTATGTTGTGTCCTCTCTTTTTATTGCATTTTCTAGTTTTTTTGTTCCCTACAGGGTTTATTATTTAATTATTGCAACAATATTATTAATTTTTGCTCTGCTTTGCAGGCTAAATTTTAGCTTTAACAATGCACCCAAAGAAAACATTATTGATTAAGGCAATTCAATATGCTTAATATCTTTTTTCAAAGATTTTCTATAGACTGATATTTTAGAGCCAATACATTGAACAACATCGCAATTTGTTATTTCCTCCAACTGGCTTGCAATTTCTTTTGCCGACACATCACAATTTTTTAGCACTTTTATTTTAAACAACTCCCTTGCCTCAAATAGTGCGTTTGCCTGTTTTATTGTACCTTCGCAAATGCCTTCTTTGCCAATTTGAAGAACAGGGTCAAGCGTGTTGCTAAGTGCTCTCAAAACTGCCCTTTGTTTTGGTGTTATCATATTTTTTCTCCTTATTTTTTTATAAATCTACTCTGCGTATTCAAATGTTATATCTTTAATTATAACTGTGTCGCCGTCTTTTAAGCCGGCTTCTTTTAGTTTGTCAATAATTCCATATTTTTTAAGAGCATTTTGGAAATAAGCATTACTTCCCTCATCAGATAGCACCACGCCTCGAATAAGATTGTCAATAAATCCACCCGAAACCTCAAACACATTTGGCTCACATTCATTTATATTAATGCTAGTTTTATCACGCACATCAAACTCTGCAAGTTCAACTTCTTGAGGCGCTTTTTTAGGCGTTTTTGCCAAGACCTCGGTTAACTTATCTAATAACTCCTCAATGCCTTTATGCATAATAGACGCCAAAATAATTGGTTTTTTGCCTGTTTGTTCTTCGAAGTTTTTAAGACGAGCATTTAATGTGTCTTCATCAATTAAATCGGTTTTTGTAACCGCTACAATTTGAGGCACTGTTGAAATAATATTGCCATACTTTTTTAATTCAGCGTTAATTTTGTTATAATCATCAACTGCTTCTCTACCTTCAATTTGAGAAATATCAACCATATGAACAATAACACGCACGCGTTCAACATGACGCAAAAAGTAATGCCCGAGGCCAGCGCCATCACTTGCACCTTCAATTAACCCCGGAATATCCGCCACAACAAAACTTGTGTTATTATGAGCAACCACACCAAGGTTTGGGTGAAGCGTTGTGAATGGATAATTTGCAATTTTTGGGTTTGCATTGCTTATTACTGAAAGCAATGTGCTTTTGCCTACATTTGGGAATCCAACCAAGCCAACGTCTGCAATGGTTTTAAGTTCTAAAATAACCTTTTTGGTTGGAACTTTTTCTCCAGTTTGAGAAAAGTGAGGTGCCTGCCTTGTTGGAGATTTAAAAAAGTTGTTACCTCTGCCACCCAAGCCACCTTTTAATGCCACAAACTTTTCGCCATTGGTTGTTAAATCGGCAATAATTAAGCCCGTTTCTTCGTCCTTTATAACCGTGCCACAAGGAACTTCAATTACAACATCTTTGCCATCGTGCCCGCGCTTTAACTGCTTTTCTCCCGGATTACCATTAGTTGCAACAAATTTCTTTTTAAAAGTAAAGCCATAAAGAGTGTTTAACCCCTCATTTGCAACAAATACGACATTTCCACCCTTTCCACCATCGCCACCATCGGGACCACCATTCATGGTTAATTTGCTTCTATAAAATGAGGTATGCCCGTTGCCACCATCTCCTGCTTTTATGGTTATTGTAACTCTATCTAAAAACATATTACTTACCTTTTAATATTTTTTTATAATGCAAACAATTATCTTTAAGTTTGCATGTTTCGCACTCTGGTTTTTGCGCTTTGCAATAGTATCTGCCAAACAGAACCATTCTATGATGCAAAACGCCCAAATCACTTTTAAACCTTAAAACGAGGTCACGCTCGCATATGTTTGGATTTTGACTTTTTGTAAAGCCCAACCTGTTGCTAACCCTTAAAACATGTGTATCAACCGCAATGCAATTTGCACCAAAAGCATTACTGCTAACCACATTTGCAGTTTTGCGACCAACGCCTGCAAGAGAAAGCAGTTTTTCATAATCACTTGGAACCTCGCCATTATGTTTTTCAATAATGTCTTTGCTTGCAGAAATTATGTTTTTTGCCTTATTTCTATAAAACCCGCACGAGTGAATCATTTGCTCAAGTTCTTCTTGCTTTAAATTGGCAAACGCGTTTGGAGTGTTATACTTTTTAAACAATTCGTTTGTAACAATATTAACGCGCTTATCTGTGCACTGTGCCGACAAAATTACAGCAACAAGCAGTTCAAATGTAGAATTAAAATTCAACTCACAAACCGCGTTAGGAAACAAGTTTTGCAGATACTTTACAAATTTGTCATTTTGTAACATGTTCATAATTATACAAAAGGTCAAAAAAATTGTCAATAAAACATTATTTTGTGTTAATCGTTTTGTAAATTTAAAAAAAAGGAATAAACTAACTCTCAAAAGGAGATTTTTAATGAACAAAAATGTATATGAAAACTACACCGATGCAAAATTGAAACAAGCATACCAATTTTGCGAGGGTTACAAAACATTTATAACCAACGCAAAAACCGAGCGCGAAGCAATTATTGAAACAGTTAAATTAGCAGAAAGTGCTGGCTTTAAAAACATTAATAATATAAAAAAATTAAAGGCCGGCGACAAGGTTTATGCAATAAATATGGATAAAGCCATGGTGCTTGCCGTTATTGGAAGTGACGACCTTGCAAATGGCTTAAACATTGTTGGCTCACACATTGACAGCCCTAGGCTTGATTTAAAAGCAACTCCGCTTTACGAAGATGGCGAGTTATGTATGCTTGACACTCACTATTATGGCGGAATTAAAAAATATCAATGGACAGCAACCCCGCTTGCCATTCATGGCATAGTTTGCAAAAAAGACGGTAGCAAAATTCGCATTTGTTATGGCGAAAAGGAAGATGATGCCGTTTTGGGAATAAGCGACCTTTTGCCTCACCTTGAAAAAGAAAAGCGCTCAGAAGTTATAACTGGCGAAGAACTTAACTTAATTGTTGGTTTAACACCAAGCAAAGACGCAAAAAAAGACAAGGTAAAAGCAAATATTTTAAACATATTAAAACAACAAGGCATTGAAGAAGATGATTTATTTTCTTCTGAAATAGAAATTGTGCCTGCTGGCAAAGCGCGTGACTTTGGTCTAGACAAATCAATGGTCATTGGTTACGGTCAAGATGACAAGGTTTGCGCCTACCCTTCTCTTATGGCATTATTTAACATAAAAAAGCCAAAGCGTACTTGCGTTTGCTTACTGGTTGACAAAGAGGAAATTGGCAGTGTTGGCGCAACTGGAATGGAAAGCATGTTTTTTGAAAACACCATTGCTGACATAATTGCATTAACTGGCGAATACTCAGATTTAAAACTTAGACACTGCTTAACAAACAGCAAAATGCTTTCAAGCGATGTCACTGCCGGCTATGACCCAAACCGTCCTGCCCCATTCAACAAAGCAACTGACGCATTTTTAGGTCATGGCGTGGCTTTTTGCAAATATACAGGCTCACGAGGCAAAAGTGGTGCAAGTGACGCCAACCCAGAATATATTGCAAAATTACGCAAAATTTTAGACGACAACAAAATTCATTATCAAGCAACCGAAATGGGCAAAGTTGAAGCCGGAGGTGGCGGAACCATTGCATATATTATGGCAAAATATGACATGGATGTTATAGACGCTGGTGTTCCTGTGCTTTCTATGCATGCCCCATGGGAAATCACTGCAAAAGTTGACATTTATGAAACTTATCTTGCTTATGATGCATTTTATAAATTTGAGTTTAAGGCTTAAAAAGCAAGTTTAAGATAAAAAACCTGCGATTTTAAATGCGCAGGTTTTTTGTTGACAAAATTTAATTTTTAAAAGTTTAATTTACGAAATAATGCAAATTGCCGTTGCAACCGTGTTTGTTTGAGATATTGAAATTTCAATATTTTGTTTTCCGCTTTTTTTAAAAACTTCAAGTGCCTTGCCGTTTAATATAACATATGGTTTACCGCTATTTTTATGCGCAATCTCAATATCTTTAAAAGAGATTTGTTTGCAATCTTCAAGAGCCTTCATAACCGCCTCTTTTGCACAAAACAAGCCTGCCACATGTGCACACTTATTAGCAAATTGACTTACATATTCTATTTCTTTATAAGTTAAAATTTTAGCCAAAAAATTTGCGTTTTGTATGCTTTTTTCTATCCTTTCTACCTCAATTATATCAATCCCAACCACAATCGTCTTCTCCACTAATAAATTTTGAAACACATTGCTTCACAACTGAAAACTCAAAGCCTTTTGAAAGCAGAAATCTATACAACTTTTCTTTATCTTTCTGGCTAATTGGCTTTGCCATATTTTTTATTTTTTTTGCACATTGCATCTCGCAGGCAACAGTTTCGTCTTGTTCCTCTAACAGTGAGGTTATAATGTTTTGACTAACACCCTTAAGCATTAATTCTCTTTGTAAATATTTTTTGCCTTTAGACTCGCCATATATTTCAACAAATGTTTTTGCAAAGTGCTCATCGTTTATATATCCATATTCTTTTAATTTGTTTATTGCTTGATTTATTGCATTGTTGGAATATTTTAACCCATGCAAATATTCACGCATTTGTTTTTCAGTTTTTAATCTTGATGAAATATATTTTAATGCTCTATTAAAACAGGTTAATTTATCGTTTTCTTCCTTAATTATTTCAAGTTGCGAATTCGATATTTCTTCTCCAACTTTAATGTGATGTTTAACTAGTGTCTCAAGTTGCAATTCGCCATATAATTCATTATCAAAATAAGCATAATAACTTTCAGACTTACCTTTTTGTTTTAATTCTGTAACAATCATAATATTTCCTCAACTGCCTTAGAAGCGCATTTTGAATATGCCCTAACAAGCCCACCAGCGCCAAGTTTTATACCTCCAAAATATCGCACAACTACAACAAGTATGTTTTTTATACCCTTTTTATCAATTACATTAAAAATTGGCTTGCCCGCAGTGCCACCGGGCTCACCATCATCAACTGCTTTTGCCAAAACTTGTGGGTTGCTAATAGAATAAGCATAACATACATGAGTGGCTTTTTTATGCTCTTTTTTTAAAGCCAAAATAATTTCTTCAACCTGCTTTGCCGACTCCACTTTATAGGCATAACCATAAAATTTACTCTTTTTTTCGATAAGTTCAAACATTATATTAAAATTTTACCAATAATACAAAAGGTTGTCAAATTTAGTTACCCAAAATTATTTTGAAAAAAAACAAATATTTGCTAGACTAATATTTATAGGAGAATTTATGGAAAATAATTGTACAAAATGCTTAAACTCACGCGGGGCTTCGCCAATACCTGAAGAAGCAAAGTGGATTCAAAGCAAAGAAATCACACAAATAAGTGGATTTTCACACGGGTGTGGCAAATGTGCTCCACAGCAAGGCACTTGCAAACTAACACTCAATGTCAAAGACGGCATAATTAAAGAGGCATTGGTCGAAACAATAGGTTGCACAGGCATGACGCATTCTGCAGCCATGGCATGTGAAATTTTAATTGGAAAAACAATACTAGAAGCATTAAACACGGACCTTGTTTGCGACGCAATAAACGATGCAATGAAACAAATATTTTTGCAACTTGTTTACGGCAGAAGCCAATCTGCCTTTTCTGAAGGTGGATTAGAAATTGGAGCCGGTCTTGAGGATCTTGGCAAAAATTTAACAAGTGCTGTTGGCACCGCTTATGCCAATGACAAAATTGGTCCAAGATATTTGAACCTTGCCGAGGGGTATATAACAAAACTTGCTCTTGACCAAAACAACGAGATTATTGGCTACGAATATTTGAACATTGGCGGGCTTGTTAAAATGCTTGAAAGCGGAGTCGATTATAAAACCGCATGTGAAAAACACCGCAAAACTTATGGCAGGTTTGCCGACGCGGTTAAATATTTGGACCCAAGGAGCAAATAATATGGAAAATTCAGTAATCACACTTTTACAACAATATGGTTTTAAAGATATTGACGAAGTTAAACAATATTGCATATCTCGTGGGGTCAATGTTGAAGAAACCGTTAAAGGCGTTCAGCCAATAGCGTTTGAAAACGCCGTTAATGCCTATGCTCTTGGAAGTGCCATTGCTTTAAAAAGCAACGAGCAAAGTGCCGAGCAAACAGCAAAATTAATTGGCGAAGGCTTGCAAGCATTTTGCAAGCCCGGCTCGGTTGCCGAAGAAAGACAAATTGGCTTAGGACATGGAAATTTGGCAAGCAAACTTTTAAGTGAAAAAACCAAATGCTTTTGTTTTTTAGCAGGTCACGAAAGTTTTGCTGCCGCCGAAGGTGCAATGGGAATTGCAAAAACTGCAAACAAAGTTCGCAAAACTCCATTAAAAGTAATTCTTAATGGTCTTGGCAAAGATGCAGCATATATTATTGCCCGTATTAACGGCTTTACTTATGTAGATACAGAATATAACCACCACGAACGAAAACTTAATATTTTAAATCAAAAAGTTTTTGGCACTGGCGATCGTGCTAATGTTAAGGTTTATGGTGCGTTTGATGTTTCTGAAGGCGTAGAGATTATGAAACTTGAAGAAGTTGATGTTGCAATAACCGGCAACTCCACCAACCCTGTTCGTTTTCAACACCCCGTTGCTGGCACTTACAAAAAATGGTGCTATGATAACGGGAGAGAATTCTTTAGCGTTGCTTCGGGTGGAGGAACTGGCAGAACATTACACCCGGACAATGTTGGTGCTGGTCCAGCCTCTTATGGTCTTACAGATACTCTTGGCAGAATGCACTGCGACGCTCAATTTGCCGGCTCGTCTTCGGTTCCAGCACATGTTGCCATGATGGGCTTTATTGGCATGGGCAACAACCCTATTGTTGGCGCTACGGTTGCGCTCGCCGTTCAAACTGCTCTTGCAAACAAGGAGACAAATTAATGCGCGCAGTTATTCAAGTAGTAAAAAGAGCAAGCCTAGTTGCGGACGGCAAGCCCTACTCTTCCATAAACAAAGGCTTTTTGGTTTTGCTGGGCATTAGTTCAACCGACACTCAAAAAGATGTTGAATATATTGCCAACAAAATTTTAAAATTAAGAGTTTTTGAAGATGAAAACGGAAAACTAAACCTTGCATTAAATGATATTGGTGGCGAGGTTATGCTTGTTAGTAATTTTACACTTTATGGCAACACTAAAGGGACAAATCGCCCAGACTTTGTTAATGCTGGCAAGCCAGACATGTCTAAACCTTTGTATGAAAAGTGTGTTGAACTATTAAAAAGCCAAATCCCAACAGCAACAGGAGTGTTTGGTGCAGACATGCAAATTGATATGGTTGCTGATGGTCCTTGTACAATTATTATTGAAAGTTCGGGTCATTAAAAACTTTTTAAAAAATATTTAAAAATCTATTGACAAAGATTGTTTATAGTGATAATATATGCATGTTGTTTAATTGAAAGCAACATGCAATATTCCTCGGTAGCTCAGCGGTGGAGCACTCGGCTGTTAACCGATAGGTCGTCCGTTCGAATCGGACCCGGGGAGCCAATCAAACCTTGTGCGTGGTCACAAGGTTTTTTTGTTATCGGTTAACAAAGTGCGATAGCATTTAAAGCACAAAGTGCTTTGCCGAGTGCGTGGCACGGGCTGGGCGCAAAGAAATTTTAAAAAAATTTCTGCGTACGAAGCAAAAGCGGAGTTAAACCGATAGGTCGTCCGCATCAAAAGCGTGACCCGGGGAGCCAGTCAAACCTTGTGCGTGGTCGCAAGGTTTTTTTGTATTTATTATTTATTGCAAAAATTGACATAATTTGACAATTTGCGACAAATTGCTTTTGCATTTAAAAAACTTTATGTAATAATAAATTTATGCAAAGAAAAGAGTTAAATGGTTTTCAAATAAAAATAATTATTTTAGTTGTTTTAACAATTATAGTTGCCGTGGCAATTCCATTAACAATTAATATAATAAACAATATTAATGCGAGTTTTAATCAAGACAACAACCCACCAGCAGATGATGACGGGAGCGATAATGACACACCAGCAACGCCTTCTTTAACCGTTCCCGAAAGCATAATAATTGACAAATTAACCACAACGGAGAAATTTGAATACACAGTTTATGATTTGGGCTCATATCAAGTTTTGATTTCTATTGAAAATCCATTGATTGCATCAATAAATTCTGAAAACTGTATTATTCCAAATTCTGTTGGCTCAACAAACATAATTACAACAATTAACTGTGACCCAGCAATAACAAAAACCACCTCATTAACAATAATTGATGCCGTAACCGAAATTTCACACAATGTTACAAATAGTGATGGTAGCACTTGCAACACTCTGTTTGTGGGCAAAACTTATAATTTGATAATAACCGAAAACGCTCTTGTAACCAACTCTCCTACCATTGGTTATTTAGATGAATATGTAACAAACTTTACACTGGTTTCTAAACAAGAAAATGTTTCAACTTATTCATTTAAAATTATCAGACAAGGCGATTTTAGTTTTTATTATAACGGTAAGTATTGCAAAGAATACATTAATTTAAAAAGTTATAATATGCCAACAGAGATTAATGTTAATTTTAGCAATGTAACTTTAGTCGACAACACTATAACTCTTTATTTATATAAATCAAGCCAAGAGAATTTGGCAAATAACGATGGCTACTTTAAAGAATGTGAATTTAGCATAATAATTCCCGAAACAACTTACGACAATGTAACTTTTGAGTGCTTGGGCAACTCTATTTATATAACTAATAACAAGAAAATTACAGCACATGCCGTTGGTCAATCATCAATAACTTTTTATTCTTCAGTTTCGAATATTTCAAAAACATATTATATAAATGTTGAAGAAGTTCCGCTTTTAGGCATAAAATTTAATAACACTCAATATCAAATTGGCGACACGGTTAATTTAGCCTACTCACCAGACATTGCTTACGCATTTGAATATTCTTTATTACCCTCTTATGCGCTTGGCGACATTACTGTTGTAACCAGTTTGAATTTGACATTTGACAATTATACACTTACATTAACAAACAACTCCAGTGCAACCGCAAAAATAAAATTTAATAAT
>JAFUKB010000038.1 GCA_017467895.1 Clostridia bacterium | reverse complement strand
TTTTAAGGCTATGTCACAACAAACAGTTGATAAATAGCCATTTTTATAGGGGAGTATCAGAACTCCCCTACAAACTGTTATTTGCAGTTATCTATACTCATTTGGAATTTCGATATGAAATGTCTCACACAATAACTTCACATCATGTGCATCATTTTCATCAAACTCGTATCCCAGATGGAACATTACTTGACTATATGGTTCAATACAGGAAACCTCTATTTCCTCAATTCTTCCTTTACCCGAAAAAGTTTCTACCGGAAAACAATCCCCATCATAAAGAATTTCACCTTCGTCCGTATATTCAAAACAATGCAAATCAATAATTCTGTTTTTCAAATCTTCCCATACAGTATGGTTCAATGTTGTATATTCCATCTTAATCTCATAAAAGCCATTAGCTTTCATTATTTCTATAAAGTTCTGATAATCGTTCTTTTCTACAAAAATGTCAATATCATTATGGGCTCTTGACTGATATCCAAGAAGAGCATCTACACCCCAGCCACCATCAAGAAAGACTTTAATCTCCGCATCTATTGCAAATTGAAGAATCTGTTTTACATCTGTTATATTGACCATCTTATCATCTCCACAAATTCTAATTAGGCGACCAGAGGAACTGCTGGTCTGTTTGATAAATCTCTGCATTTAGCAGTTTTCAATGTTGCCAAAACGAAAGTTAAGAAGATGTTCCTTTTCTCCATGTCGCTTTCTTTGGCGTAATTTACAAGGTTATTCCACACAAGATAGTTGTTCAGATACTTGGTAGAAACACCGTTAAAGCCACGCATAAACCTCTTTAGCTGGCTATGGTAGCTATTGATATGTTGGATATTATAAATGCCTTTCTTGGCTTTGCCAGTCTTTAACTGCACAAGGTCAATGCCATTGGCATTTGTAAATCTCACATAGGAGTTCATCTTGTCCGTAACAAGAGTGGAATTGGTCTTAATCCTACCATCATAAATATGATGTAAATCTCTTGTAGAAACTCTACCAGTATTCGTAATCTTGGAGATAGACAAGCCATTCCTATTAACCGCACAAGGAACACATACCTTTTCTTGGGACAAGCCTCTGATATGTGTAGAATGACCACGCTTATGAGCCTTGCGTGGCATAGCAAATGTCTTACTCTTGCTATGATTGCCCTTGTACGAGATGGCGAAAAAAGTTTCGTCAGCCTCAATAATGCCGTCAAGGGTAACATCGTCTGCCATATTCTGAAGTGCATCCAAAATCTTGTGTCTCCAAAGGAATGCGGTGTTTCTGTGAATCCCACAAGCAACAGCAGTCTTACGAATGGATAAGCCATTCATCATACAATCAATGTACTGCTCCCACACGGACAAGTCTTTTCTTGTACCAGACACAATGGAGTTCGTAGCAATCACGAAGGACTTGCCACAATCCTTACATACATATCGCTGTGTGCCATCTTTACGATGACCATTGCGAACCACATGGATACAGCCACAAAGAGGGCATACACGACCATTTGCAAAGCGTTCCTTTGCTACGAAATCTTCAATATTCAAAGACTTTACAAAGGCAGGACTTAAAAGCATTGTTTTAAGGCTTTCCTGCTCTGCGACAGTCAACTTACCGATAATATCTAATGCGTCTTTGATAGTAGGCATATCCAATTACCTCCTTCGGTGGTACTGTTTCTTACTATTATTATACGCTATTTCTCGTCAAAAATCAACCATTTGTTGTGACAGAGCCTATTTTAATTATTTCTTGCGCATATCTTAAGCAAAAAAATACAGGGCACAAACACCCTGTATTTTTTTGCTTCAAATAAATCATGTACACAAAAATTCTATTCCTGCTCAAAACTTAAAATGTTTTTTTCTCTTACCCTTGTAACCATTTTATATTTTGCACAGGCGTTTTCAAACATAATATGAACACTGCCGTTATGATAATCAATGCCCTCTGCCATGCATGGGGCTACAATCTGCTTGTGTAATTGCTCTTTAAACACTGCAAAAACTTGCACTTGTTTTTCGTTTATTTGCACGGTGCTTGAAGTTGCAACGGTAGAATCAAAAACATAAATTATTGAGTCTGGCAAAGAATAAGATGTTGAAAAAACATATTTGCCAGAATTTGTCATGCAGAAACCTTGAACTTGGTCAGGGATTGAAACTGCCATGATTGGGTCTAGGCTTTCAAGCCCATGCACTCCTGTGCTATCAATATTATACACAGCCATAATTGCATGATTGGTTTGCCCCTGCTCGCTGGTTACATAGTGGGATTCGTCAACCTCATAGTTGCCTGATCTATAAAACTCGCCAACATATAAATTTGAACCGTTGGCATAGCAAAAGTCAGTTGCGTAATCTAACTGAACTGTTGATATTGGTGTTAATTGTGCCTCGTTGTCGGCAAGTTTAAAATCATTTAATGCAAAATAAAACAAATATCCATCACTTGCTACCCAAACCGAATCTCCGCTTGTTGCAACACCGCCAAAATGCCCGTTGGTTAATTCGGCGCTTGCAAGATTTAATGTAACATACTTTGCTGCTAATGTTTGTTTGTTAACATAATAAATACGCGATGCTTTGCTAGTGTCTTTCATATAGCCACTTACCAAATAATCTCCACTTTCATCAATAACGCAAAGCCCTTGTGGAACAAAGCCATCATTAAGCCCCGGCATTTGCGCCTCTATTTTAACATAACTATAAAACTCATATGAGGCGCCAAAATAGTAAAAACAAACAGCGCCAATAATTATTAACAAAACAACTGACAATATTGCCGATAACCTTTTTTTGTTTTTAACTTTTGTAGATTTCATAAAATTATTCCCTTTGCTTGCATTATACTACAAAAAATTAATTTTAACAACACATAAAATTAATTAAAAATTTAACAATATAAAAATAAAATATTCTGCTACTAAAAAAATATTTTTCAAATACTCAAAAATTAAAAAAATTGAAATTTCAATCTTATTTAAAACTATATAAAAAAAATATTTAAAAATGTTAAAAATTGCTTTGCATTTAAAAAATAATGTGATAATATAACAGTGTAGAAATTTTGGTAGGAATATTAAATTTATTTCTACAAATGATAAAATTAAATAATTCGGAGGTTTTAATATGAATTTAATTTTAGCAAAAGTTAGCATGTTCTTGGCAAAAGTTATGCCTCTTCGTGACCCAACTGGCGACGAAAAAGATTTAGGCGATTTTAACTGGATTTATGATGTTACCGATGTTATTAATGCAGTTTTGTGGCCATTGATCATTGTTGTTGCCGCTGCTGGAACAATCTATGCTGTTGTTCTTGGTGTAAACATGGCAAGAGCAGATTCAACTGAAAAACGCGAAGAAGCCAAAAAAAGAGTTATCAATGTTTTAGTTGGTATGGCTATTATTGTTGGTTTAATCTTGTTGCTTAAATTATTCTTGGGCATCATTCCTAACTGGATTGGCTAATAAACCTTTTAATATATGTTGCAAACCCCTTGTTTATTCAAGGGGTTTTTCTTTTTGACAAAATATAAAAAGTAATAATTAATAACCTTCAAAAAATATTTTTATTATTCAAAAACATTAATTACTTAAATACTCCCACCCTTTAAAATTTGACAAAATATTAAATATTAATTTAGAAAAATACTTAATAATCAATAAATAAAAAGAATTTTTTAAAAAAGTATGTACAAATTAAACCTTTTTTGGTATACTAATTACAAATAAAAGGAGTTTTGTTATGCCTTACGGAATGATGTTAGATGTTTGGAGCAAAATCGGCGACTTTTTGGCTGGCGTTTTTTCCATTGTTCCAAAACTGTTATACTTTATTATTTCGTGCGTTTTGTCACTAATTGACTTATGTCAAGTGGCATTTAGAAAACTCGCAGGTTTAGACCCAATTATGATTTCTAACGAGGTCTACACTGGCGACTCGGTTTATAAACTTATAACCGATGCACTTTTCACTGGCAGATATCCTGCCGTTCGCACTGTTTTTTGGGCGCTAATTATCTTAGGCATTTTCATGTTGTTTATTACTTCAATCATCGCAGTTGTTAGGCTTGAGTATGCTCCCGACAAAGACAAAGGCAACTCTAAAGGCAAGGTTGTTGCAAACTTCTTTAAAGCAATATTCTCGTTTGCAGTTGTTCCAATCGCTTGCTTGTTTGGCATGTATTTGGCAAATTCCCTTGTTGTCGTAATTGACACAGCAACCGCATAC
>JAFUKB010000037.1 GCA_017467895.1 Clostridia bacterium | reverse complement strand
TAATCCAGCCCAATCTCGCCAATAGCCACCACCTTGTTGCAGTGCGCCAATTTTTCTACCTCTTTTGCAGTGTTTCCGTTCCACTCGCCAGCGTCCTCGGGGTGAACTCCAACCGTTGCAAAAACACAATCATAATCTTCTGCTAAATTAATTGCCTGCTTAGAAGTTTTTAAATTGGCACTAGCACAAACAATTTGTTCCACACCCGATTTTAGTGCGTTGTTAATAATTGCCTCAGCATTTTCATATTTTTCGTCTTGCAAATGAGCATGAGTATCTATCATTAAAATCTTTCCTTTTAAGATCAATTCTAAAACATTTTTCACATATTGTCAAAACTCTTGCATATCTAAAAAAATTGACATATTGCGAGTTTTTATTTATACTTGTAAATATGGAAAATCAATTAGAAAATTATGAAGTAATTCCAAACATTAATTACAGCGTATATAATGCGCTTAATTTGGCATGTGAAGATTTAGGTCAACAATATATTGAAACAGGTTTTAATCCTTTTGGCAACAGTTTTGAATTAACTGAAGACTACATTGCCGATGCTCTTGCAAACGGCAAAAATGCACCTGAAATTAAATCGCCAGATTTTATTGAAAAAGGCGACAAAGCCACATTGCAAGCCTTTGCCAATTCACTTACAAATTGTGAATCTCTCCTTGCCGAACTTGAGGGCAAAGCCAACAGTGCAGAACTATCGCCCGAGCAAAAAGCAAAATTGCAAAAAGTTGTTACATATTTGAAAATGCGCATTGAACTTTTAAAAATGTATATTGAAAAGTTTAAAAGCAAAAAAAACAAATTAAAACTTTATCAAAATCTTCTTGCATTAAATTATGCCTATGGCGAAATGTTGGAAGATTCTTATCAAGAAGCGTTTGACGCTCACGCACTTGCAAACCAACTTTTGTTCATTCAACAAAATCAAACAAAAACAACTCCTGCTCGCGATGAAGCACTTATTGCAAAAGCAAAGCAAATTATTGCAAACAACTTAAAAAATCAAGAACTTGCAAATGAGCAAGCACAAGAAATTAAACAAGCAACAACCAGCCAAACGACTCAACCAAACAACCCATATATTGACGCACTAAAAGAAATTAACGCCCAAAAGCAGGCACAAGCACCAACGCAAGAATCGCCTCGCCAAGAACAACAAACCACTAAGCCTAACACAAGCCAAACCAAAAACAATTCAGATGGCATAGAGCGTTAACACACTTAAGTTTTCTAAAATAATGTTTTTACTTAAATAAATTAAAAAACCAGCCGTTTAACAACAACGACTGGTTTTATTTTTTAAGAATGCCAGAATAACACTAATACAATGAGGTTTTCTTCTTTATACTACTTTTAAACATTTACAAGTGCGTCAACAAGCATGCAGGTTGCATTTGGAAAGCGAGCAATAACATCAACTAGTTTGCTTGGTGTGGTAATTTCCATGTCATATTTGCGTGCGTAAGAGCAATAAACCTTTAAATAGTCTTTAGCAAACAAAAAAGCCTCAACAAGCGTTTTGCCGTCGGTAAAGATGTTAAGGTCTGGAAACACTACTGTGTAATCAGTTTCGCCCTCTTCTTGAAAAAACACTGCAGGAAATATAAACTGTTCCATAAACTGCCCCTTTTGTTGCTCAATAACAAAATTATTTGTCACACAATATTCTATTGTATTCTAGCACAACACAATTATTTAACCAAATATTTTTGCAAATTTTGTATTAAATTTATGCATTTTGTTTTAAATTAATTCAATCACAAAAAAATAAAGCAATATTTTTTTTAATATAACGCTTAAATTAAGAGTACAAAAAACCCCTTGAAAAAGCCAAGGGGTTAACAAATTTATCTGCACAAATCTGAATCTAAGTTAGTTTCTACAGTTTTGTTACGAAGATGAAGTTTTTTTGAAAATTTGCCAAACGAAACTTCTTTTTGAATATTTGCAACTTGTGAATCTTCACAAGTGATTTTGCTAACACTTACAGTAGAACCGTTTATGTCATATTGACTGTATGTTCTGATTGTTGCTGATGGCATAAAGCACCTCCATTTGTTATGACTAAAGTCTAACACACTTTTGTCCGATTGTCTATACCTTTTTTTAAAATTGTTCGAATAATTTTTTTCTAATTACACAAAACATATTTGCAAAGGAGGAAATTATGCGTAAATTAAATCCAGGCGACTTAGCACCAAAATCTGGCAACTATGCAGTTTGTGACGCTCGTGGTCATCGCATGGCAACAGTTAAAGTGCAAAAAGGTGACCACTTGCCACCTACACAGTCCAGCGAATATTATTACGAATACGAAGAATAGTCTTTGCTTTTGTAATAATTTATGCAAAAAAAGAAGGTTGATTTAACCTTCTTTTTTTTGTTTAAAATTATTCACCTTTAAATGGTAACAAAGCCATTATTCTTGCGCGTTTAATTGCGTTTGCAAGTTCGCGTTGATGAATTGCACAAACGCCAGTTTGACGGCGTGGAAGAATTTTGCCGTTTTCGGTAATATATCTTCTAAGTTTTGCAACATCTTTATAATCTATTGTGTTAGATTTATCTACGCAGAATGCACAAACCTTTTTCTTTGACATAGGTTTGCGATATTTTTTAACTCTTTCTTCTTTAACTACTTCTTTTTCTACAACTGGTGCAACTGTTTCGTTAATTTCAGCCATTGTTTTGTCTCCTTTTATGCAAGTTTCTCTTGCCAAATTTTAGTTAATTAAAAAGGCAAATTGTCGTCGTCGATTGGTTCAAGTTCGGCAACATCCTTCTTGTTTTCAATAATGCGTTCACCAGCGTCGGTGCCGTTTGATTTTGCTGTTAAAAATTCAACTTCGTCAGCAATGATTTCAGTTATTGTGCGTTTTGTGCCGTCTTGAGCGTCATAACTGCGGTTTTGAAGTGAACCAGAAACAGCACACTTGCTACCTTTTTTTAAGTATTTGTTGCAGTTTTCGCCCTGAGCACGCCAAACAACAATATTAAAGAAATCTGCTTCGCGCTCGCCTTCTGCATTAGAAAAACGGCGTTGAACAGCAATAGCAAAACGACAAACCGAAACTCCACTGTTTGTAACAGCAAGTTCTGGGTCGCGTGTTAAATTGCCAATTAAATATACTCTATTCATAATTTACCTCATTATTTTCTTACAAACATTTGTCTAACTACAAAATCGGCAATGTTCATTGCACTGTTCATTTCTTTTACAACTTCGGCAGGTGCTTCAAAGTTCATTAAAACATAAAAGCCTTCAGTTTTGAAATTGATTTTGTAAGCAAATTTTTTCATGCCAAGTTTATCAATGCCCAAAACTACGCCGCCTTTTGCTTCAACCATGGCTTTATATTTTTCAATTAAAGCCTCGCGTTGTTCTTCAGTTGCGTCGCAAGAAACAATGTACATAAGTTCGTACTTATTCATACTTTTCCTCCTTTCCTCATGGTCTAAATTAGGTTTTTTGCTTTACACAAAAAACAAGGCAATTTGGATAATTGCTAAGCGATTATACCACACCGCCCACATTTATGCAAGAGTTTTTTATAAAACGCCCTGCAAACCTTTATTTATTTTTGTTCAACTCCTGCAAAAAATTAACAACAACATTCAATAAAAAATACAAAAAAAACAAGCAATTTAATATTTGCTTGCTTTTTTAAGAATGCAAGAATAACACGAATTTTTTGAGTGTTTTCTTAGTAGTTTCTAAAAATGTTAACTATCCAATAACAATTTGGAAGGCTGGGCGAACGCCAACATTGGAGTTGATAATGTCGTGCCTACTAACAGCCATAATGCCACTACCGTTGACACACATTATATCTGAGTAGTTAAGGCCAGAGCGCACACCCTCAACCGAGCGCAACCACCAATCATCATCGTTAGCGGGATCGTTTAGTAAATAGCCTACGCTGGAAGCATATCCATTTCCAAACCATGAATTAAATTCATCGTCGCTCAACAACCACAATGTTTGGTCATCTGCTCCTAAGCACTCATAACCATCAACCGTTTCACTTGCACAATCATACGGTTCAATCATTCCCCAAATGTCTGATGACGAGAAGTTGTAGCGGGCATCCATTGAACCTGTACCCGTGCCGTTAATGTAGGTTTGAATTGTGGAACCACCATAGTTTGCACCGTAGTTGTTGGTTGAATCCGCCGTAGAGTTAAAGGCAATATAGTCCCCGCCCTCGCTATTTTCTAAGATATATTCCGAGATAAACACATATGTGCCTGCGGTTGCTTGGGACACATCTGTAAATGTTGTATTTTTAAGCGTTGCATTGTCTTTTGCTATTGCATACCATCTTATTGGGTTGCCTGTGTCTGGGTCTGTGCCCATGTCTACAAATAACTTATTGTTTTCTACATAAAATGGAGATTCTTCTTCCACAAACTTGTTAAACTCCATAGCAATGCTAAGGTTTTTTGTATCTCCTGTTGGCATGGTTATGTTGCTTGAGGTTGTTGTAAGTGAGAGTGTTATTGTAAATGTTGCTTCGTCGCCTTCGGCTCCTGCAGTTTCTAGGTCTGCACTGGCTGGGCTTGGGGTTGCTGTTACTCCATCTGGAGTTGTTATTGT
>JAFUKB010000036.1 GCA_017467895.1 Clostridia bacterium | reverse complement strand
CCTACTATTGTACCACTTACATCTACATCACAGCCATGGGCTGTAAAGCCTAGTTTACCACTGGCGTTGAGGTTTGCTGTGGTTGCTGAGTAAACGCCTATGGCTATTGCGCATACGCATAGGCAGATGGTTACAATATTGAGCCACAATCTGAATTTGTTTTTCATGTTTTCTCTCCTTTTTCACTTTTCTACTTAAGTGTACCCCCCCCCGCAAAGTTGTCAAACAAATTTTAATAATTACAAAAACTTTTTTGCTTGACCACATTTTGGCTTGTATTTTTTATGGGCATAATTAGTTTTGTGGGCAAATTGTTATGTATAATTAAAATTTGCTTTTTGCTCGTGCAGGTTGTTCTTTGCCGTTGCTCGTTATTATTTTTGCCGTTGTGGGTTCATGCCCAAGCCTTATGGGTTATGGTATACTTAAATTTGTTAATATACTCATTTTGAGTATATATTTTAATATTATACAATTTTTAAAAAATGGTCAAATATTTATGACACAATTTCATCTTTTTTTGTTTCGCATAACATTGTTAAATTTGCACAAAATGTATTATGTAACAATATAAAAGGGAGAAAACATGAAAAAAGAAAGGTCATATAAAGGCGTTTATATTTCGCTAATAGTTATTTCTGCAATATTTATTGTTGCAATAAGTGGGTTTGCTCTTATGGGGGCGTTTTACCCTGCTAACACTTTTTATTCCGACACAAAAATTAACGGCATAAATGTTGGCGGAATGAATTTGCTAGATGCAACAAATGTTTTACAAGCAGAATTTAACAACACGGCGAATCAAATTGAAATGACATTTAAGTATAAAGAAAAGGAATGGCACTACACTTCTAAGGACTTTGAAATAGTTGACGACTTTAGCATGGTCATAGAAAATGCCTACTCGCAAATTAGTTCTAGCAATATTTTTGACAGGCAATTAAAACGACGCGAATTAAGAAACAATAATGGAAACATTAGCATTTCATATCGAAATATGCTTGGTGGATTCAATGAAAAAATAGACATGATTATATCTGAAATTGAGCAAGAATTAAAAGAACCTGAAATAATTTTTGACCCCAGCAGTAAAAACACATTTTCATACACAAGTGGTCAAAATCAAATAAGCGTAAACAAACAAGAGTTTGAGACTCTAATTGACAATGCATTTTTAACAAGCAAAAAAATTGTTGTATATGTTCCATTTGAAGAGGTTAAAACTAGCCTGAAAATAGACGATTTAAAAAAGCAAACTGTTTTGCGCAGTGAGTTTCAAACCTCTTACAAAAATTCTAGTCCAAACCGCAAAAGCAATGTTAAAACAGCACTTTCGGCGTTTAATGGTCAAATAGTTGAGAATGAAGCAGAAATCTCATTTAATCAAACAACAGGAGCAAGAACAAAAGAAAATGGTTACAAGCCAGCAAACATTATTTTAAACGGAGTATATGTTGAAGGCTCTGGTGGCGGTGTATGTCAAGCATCTACAACCTTATACAATGCCCTGCTTTTGGCAGGAGTTGAGATTTTAGAAGTTAGCAAGCACAGCCTGCCTGCATCATATGTTCCGCTTGGCTTGGACGCAATGGTTAGCGAAGGTGTATCTGACCTTAAATTTAAAAACAACACTGGTTTTCCGCTTTACATAAAAACATGGGGTGACAACAACAACATTTATGTGCAAATATATGGAATTGAAACACCAAACGGAGAGTATTACAAAACCCGCAGTGAGTTCATTCGTTCCATTCCTCACCCCGGCGACCGAATTGTTGCTGACACCACTGGCGAATATTCTAACAAAGTAACATTTAAAGGCGAATATTTAAGGATAAAATATCCTCAAGAAGGCTACGAAGCCAAGGCATATTTACAAAAATATTCTGCCGACGGAGTGCTTTTGGAAGAAATATTAATTCGTCACGAAACATATAATGCTCAAGAAGGAATAATTATTGAAGGCAACGAAGAAATTTATGAGGGCATAACCCTACCCGAAAACAAAGTTAAATTTATTCCCCCACAAAGCGGTTCAAGCACAACAAAAGAAAATGTAAATAATAAAATTTCAGGAAGTTCCGGTGAAAAATATAACCCATAAATTTTTTAAAAATTGATTATTTAAAATATTTAATTATTTTAAAATTAAATATAATAATAATTATTATTTTTACATTAATTTAAAAAAACACTCATTATATTCGTGTTATTCTTGAATTTTTAAACAAAAAAACTCTCAAGTGCCTTTATTTTTGAGAGTTTTTTATTTAATAATAAATATTTTTTTATATAATATATTTTTTATTTACCCAGACAAAATTTTGCGAATATTCCCGAAATAACATCTTCGTTTTCGGTTTCGCCAGTAATTTTGCCCAATGTTTTCCAAATGTTTTTTGCAAGCATGTCTAAAATATCAAGCGTTTGTGTTTTGCATTCCACAAGCAAATTATTAATTTGCTCTATTGCTTGGTTAATTGCTTCCTCGTGGCGCATGTTTGTAATTATCAAACCAGAAAAATCAATTTTATTTTTTACTGCCATATTTAATATACATTCTTTAATTTGTTCAATATTTTGTGAATTTTTAGCACTTATTTCAATTCCTGTAAGCCCTGTAACATTTGCTGCCAAATCGGTTTTATTTATAATATTAATTGTTTTACATGTTTTGCACAATTCAATAATTTGCTTATCTTCTTCATCCAATTTTTGGCTAGAATCAAAAACCGCCAAAACAATATCCGCCTGCTGTACACATTCTTTTGCTCTTGATATGCCAATTTGCTCAACCTGATCATCGCTTTCGTGAATTCCCGCGGTATCAACAAAGTTAATTTTTATGCCCTTATAGGTTATTGTCTCTTTTAAAATATCACGCGTTGTGCCCTTAACTGATGTAACTATTGCGCGTTCTTGACCAAGAAGTGCATTTAAAAGGCTACTTTTTCCAACATTGGGTTTACCGATAATTGCAACATTTATACCCGCCCTAATAATTTGCCCTTGCGAAGCGGTTTGTGCAAGTTGCAAAAGTTGTTGTTTGCTTTGCTCTAGCACCCGCTCTAAATTCTCTACGCCAAGCGCCTCGTCATCATGCTCTGGGTAATCTATTGAAACTTCCAAATTAACAACCGCGTCCATTATTTCTTTTTGAATGTTGCTAATTTTTTTATACAATTCGCCCTTAAGAACTTTGCTATTTGCTTTAAGTTCTGCGTCGCTTGATGCATTAATCATATCAATTACGCTTTCGGCTTCGTCAAGAGAAAGTTTGCCATTAACAAACGCCTGTTTTGTAAACTCGCCATTTTCGGCAAGTCTTGCACCAGCATTTAAGCAAGCATTTAAAATTTGCGAAGTTAAATACTCTCCGCCATGGCACTGAAACTCGACTACATCTTCACCAGTATAAGAAAACGGTGCTTTAAAATATACCATAAGGCACTGCTCAGTAAAATCCTTATAGTTTATCGAGCCAAAATACATATGTCTTGGCTCAACCTGTTTTGGTGGGTTTTTAAACGAAAAAATTGAGGTTGCAAACTGCAAACTCTTTTTGCCACTCATTCTTATAACCGAAATTCCTCCACTTCCCAGCGGAGTGCTAATTTGTGCTATTGTATCCATATATTTCCACTCGTTAATAATTTTTTAAAATGTCAACTTGGCTTTGCCTTGTTTGGAAGCACGAGCAAAGCGAGGGCGCTTGGCTTTTGCCAAGTGCCAAGTGCGATTAGCACTGCTTCCAAACCCACAAGTTTAATCAACAATATTGCCCTTTTCAATAATAATTTTTGTGCAAGGCACATTAAACTTAAACTCTGTGCAAGTTAAAAGCGTTTGTGCTTTGGTGCAAAACTTAATGAGTTTTAATTTTCGACCATCATCCAACTCACTTAAAACATCGTCCAGCAACAGCACCGGCACCGCCTCTGTGTTTTGCCTTATTATTTCAAGTTCGGCAAGTTTCATAGAAAGTGCGCATGTGCGTTGTTGCCCCTGACTGCCATAAGCCCTAACATCTATGTCATTTACGCAAACCTTTATGTCATCGCGATGAATGCCATAAGTTGTGTAACCAAGTTTTAAGTCTTTTTCAAAGTTGGTTAAAAGCGCCTTTTTAACTTCTTCGTTAGTGTTCTCGGCAATGCCAACATATTCTAACGAAATGGTTTCTTTTTTATCTGTTAAATATTCATGCACCATTTTTGCATAAGGAGCCAATTTTTCAATAAAATTTTGTCTATATTTTTTAACTTTAACACACAAATCTGCCATTTGTGCATCATATATGCAAAGCATTTGTTTTAAAGTTTGCTCGTCAGTATAACTTTTTAAGCACTTGTTTCTGCTTTGCAAAATTTTGTTATATTTAGATAAAGTATAAAAATAATCTTTATATGTTTGCGAAAGCGAAACATCCATAAACCTGCGTCTATCTTCTGGACTTTCTTTAATAAGTTTCAACTCGTCGGGAGCAAAAAACACCGCGTTAAGTTCGCCCATAAGTTCGCCAATTTTCTTAATTGGAATACCATCAATTTTAACCGTCTTTTTTTGACTTTTTGAAAAAATTATTTCAATAATTTTTGTGCCAATTTCTTTTTCAAGCGTGAGGCGAATTTTTGCAATATCTTTGTCCCAATTTAACACTTCTTTTTCTCGTGTTGCCCTAAAACTTTTGCCAACCGCACAAAAATACACCGCTTCAATTAAATTTGTTTTGCCTTGAGCATTTTGCCCTTCAATAACATTCAAACCATCGCCAAACTCTATTTGGTTAAGCATATAGTTTCGGTAGTTATATAGTTCTATTTTTTTTACCCTCATGCGCCACCACCAAACACTTGTTTTAGCACTTGCCCATAAGGATTTGTGTTGCCATAAACAATATAATCTACCACACCAATAACCAAACTCTGTTTTTTTGTGCCATAGGTTGAGCAATCCTTACTAACAAGCCTGTTATCGCCCAAATAAAATATTTCTTCTTGTGGAATTTCAAAAAAACCGTCAGAGTCTAATTCATAGCCATTTTTAGTTATCATATAATTAAAATTTGCCATAAGACTAGCATTTTGTTCATAACCAGACAAATATGGCTCATCTAAAACAGTTTGTTCATCTTGCCCAGCGTAAACAATAATAATTCTATATTCTCCATTTATTTCTTTAATGCAAATTTTATCACCAGCCATTGCAATTAGTCGTTTAATAACCAAAATGTCGTTGCCATGTTCATCTTTTTCACCCTTATTAACGACAATAATGTCACCCCTGCCATAGCCTTTAATTTTGCTAACAAACACTCCATCGGTTGAGTTGGCATTTAAAGTTGGAGTCATTGATTCGCCACTTATAACATGATATTCGTGAGTTAAATTAAAGAAAATAACAACAAAACAAACAGCAACAAAAATCGCACCCAAAATGCGCCCAATAATTTTTAATGCCTTGTTTGATTTTTTTTGCATATTATTCCTTTTAATTTATTTTGCTAAATTCACAACCACAATAATCTTGCCTATATAAATTATATTGTTTACTTAATTTAATTGAATTTAAAAATCCATTTTTCTTTTTAAAATCGGCAAATAAATAATTAATTTTATATTTATCTTGCAAATTTTCGCCAATTTGATTAATTATTTGTTCATTTTTATGCGGACTAATTGTCAGTGTTGTTCCAAAATAATTAAAGCCCAACTCTTTTGCTTTTTTAGCAACATAATCAAGCCTTAACAAAAAACATTTATTACAACGCTTTCCGCCTTCAGGTTCATCTTCTAGTCCAGCAACAAAATTTTTAAAATCAAAATAGTTATATTCACAATCCAAAAAATTCACATTTAATTTTTTTAATAATTTAATTTGCTCATTTTTTCTTAACAAATATTCTTCTTGCGGGAATATGTTTGGATTATAATAAACAACGGTCACATCAAAATGTTCGCACACTCTTGTAAGAACCGCGCTTGAACAAGGTGCACAACACGAATGCAACAAAAGTTTTGGTTTGTTTTCCAGTTTATTTATTATATCTAAATATTTTAGTTCGTAATTGATTTTATTCATAAACACATTTATTTTACAACATAGCCACACTTTTTTCAAGTTTTTATATAAAATGAGTATACAATAAACACAACATTACAAAAAAAACATTCTCTATTGTTAAAAGAGAATGCTTTTTTATTTAATAATTTAAGAATTATCAATGTGCGGCAAATATTATTCTTCTTCCTCTGCAAACATTGGCATTTCAGAAATAAAGTTATACAAATTATCAAAATTAGCAAGAGTTGTTAATTTATAATAATTATTATTTACATCATCATAAAAATAAATATAAGTAGAAGTTAAACCCTTACCCTCAAACACTGCAAACACAACGTTTTTATACAATGTTTCGCTATCCGAATTGATGCTTTCATGCCAAACTTCGCCGTTAACTTTAAGAGTTTGTGCTTCTGGGTAAGAGAACTTTACAACATAACCTGCAGTATAATTTGGTGCTGTTTTGCCAACATTTTCTATTGATTGCTCACGACTAATTTTGCCAGAGAACAATGAATATAAAATTGTTAATTCAAAACTCCTGTTATATATACTAACAAATTCGTTATACATATCTTCATCTTCAGTGCCAAGCGTGTCATATTTTGCCATATTAGGAACTTCTATTCCAACCCCGCCCGAAGCACATGTTGGAATTGCTATATTTGGCGCAAAACTTTTTTTAAGCACTGCCGTAAGAACCAAGCCTATAACCACAACACCCAATATTGCATATGCAATAAACTGACTAATTTTCTTCATTGTTATTCTCCTTTTGCTCTGTCTCTTTAGACTCTTGTGCTGTTTGTTCTTTTAAGTTGTTATCTACATTTTCTTGTTCATTTTGCTCAACTTGCATGTCTTGTTCCAAGGCCTTTATTTCTGCGAGCATTGCATTTTTTGCCTGCAAAAGTTTTTGCAAGTCTTGTTCAGAAATTTTTCCGTTTTTATAGTAGAATTCGGCAGTTCTAACCTTTTGCTCAATATCAGCAAGCCTTATTGCTATTTCTTGCTCTTGCTTTCTTTTTTTATCTTTTTCGCGTTGCTGGGCAAGTTTTTGCTCCATATATTGCACTACTTCATCTTTTGTTTTGCCTGATATAATTAAATCAACCTCTTCTTTATAGATTGTTTCTTTAACAAGCAAAATTTCTGCCATTTCAATTAAAACATCTTTATTGCTTTCAATAATTTTTTTAGCACGAGCATAGTTATTTTGCAAAATTTTATGAATTTCAGCATCTATTTCTGACGCGGTTTTTTCACTATAACTATTTTTTGTTTGATAATCTCTTCCGACAAAAATCTCTTCTTTTTGTCCAAGATTCATAAAGCCAAACTTATCGCTCATACCCCATTCAGTAACCATACGCTTTGCAATTTCAGTTGCTTTTTGAATGTCGTTTGAAGCACCAGTTGAAATGTCGTCCATAAACACTTCTTCGGCAATTCTTCCACCCATAATCATTGCAATTTCGTCATTAAGTTTGCCATATGTTAAATGGTTATCGTCACTGTCTGGTCTGCTCATTGTATAACCAGCCGCCATACCACGAGGAATAATTGACACCTCTTGAACATCTTCGCAATGCTCTAATTTTTTTGCCAATATAGCATGACCACTTTCGTGATATGCTGTAATTTTTTTATCTTTTTCAGTAACCAAAAGACTCTTTTTTTGAGGTCCCATAATAACTTTATTTATACCCTCGGTTATGTCTTCCATTACTATTTTTGCTCTGCCTGCTCTCGCTGCCAAAATGGCTGCTTCGTTAAGCATATTTTCAATATCAGCACCTGTAAATCCGCTTGTAATTCGAGCAAGAGTTTTAAAATCTACTTCGCTATCAATAGGTTTATTGCGAGCATGAATTTTTATTATGCCTTCTCTGCCCCTAACATCTGGTGCATGAACATAAATTTGCCTATCAAATCTACCCGGACGCATAAGCGCAGGATCCAAAACATCGCTACGGTTTGTTGCGGCAAGAACAATAATGCCCTCGTTTGCTTCGAACCCGTCCATTTCCACAAGAAGTTGATTTAGAGTTTGTTCGCGTTCGTCATTTCCGCCACCAAGACCCGCACCACGCTGACGACCAACAGCGTCAATTTCATCAATAAACACAATACACGGTGCGTTCTTTTTTGCTTGATCAAACAAGTCTCTCACACGACTTGCACCAACACCAACAAACATTTCAACAAAGTCTGAACCTGAAATTGAAAGGAATGGGACATTACTTTCACCAGCAACCGCCCTTGCAAGCAATGTTTTACCCGTACCCGGATTACCCACCAAAAGCACACCCTTTGGTATTCTTGCACCCAAATTAGTAAATTTGCGTGGGTTCTTCAAAAATTCTACAATTTCAGCAAGTTCTTCTTTTTCTTCATCGGCGCCAGCAATGTCTGAAAAACGAACTTTTATGTTACTTGTTTGTCTTGCTTTGCTTCTGCCAAATGTCATAGCACTATTATTAGATTTGTTCATCATTTTATAGAAGACAACTATTAGCAATATTCCACCGCCAACATAAAGCACAGGAATAATATATGACCAGTAATCAACCACATCATCATGAGTTAAAATAATTTTTGTGCCATCAGCAAAAGTTACGCCATTTATTGCCTGCATAATAAGTTCTTGCTCGGCCTCTGTGCCAATAGAAAAGTTATAATCAGCAAACAATGGGAAATCTTCCGCCTTTTCGACTTTGCTATCAACTTTTAATCTTATTCTAAACTCAGTTCCCTGATACCACACATGAGAAACTTTTTCGTCTTCTATCATTTGAACTGCTTCAAATGTAGTGATTTTTTCGCCCGCATCGCCAGAGCGCTGTGTTCCTAAATAAATACAAACCGATATAACTAAAATTAAGAGTATTATATAAGTTAAATTAAATCTTCTAGTCTTTTTTTCCAAATTACCCTCCAAAAGTAAAGTATATAAACATTTCAATTTTTTATCAATCAAAAAGTTAATTTATTACAAACATTTATTAATAATTGCGTCCAAATATGAGTTGCGTTTATAGCCTATTTTGTCAAAAATAACCAAACTGCCACAGTTGCTATTTTTCACACACAAAAACATGTCTCGCAAAAATTGCCCAGCATCAACATCTTGCCTTTTGCCATCAGAAATCATATATGCGTTTAGCAAAGAAAAAATATAGTCAATATCTATTAAATTAATTAAAAAAGGTTTTTTCTTTGCAGAAAGATTTTTGACAATATTCATGCAATCCATAATTGCATTATAAGAGCGTTTAACATCATCATATTCGCTAGAATGCAAATAAATGCACTTATCTCTCATTTCAATAATGCTTGCATCGCCAACCTCAAGTTCAAGTGCTATTTTTAAACAATCATTTTTTTGATTAACAACTTGTTCATGAGCACGAGCAACATCATCTATTGTTTGCACGCTAATAGTTGCCACACAATCATCAGAGCAAGATTCAACAGAGCCAAGATTAATATCAATCACACTGTCTAAAATGCTCGTTACAGGGTTAACACTAAAAGCCCTGCCTCTAACAAAATCTCCAACAACAAGTTTTGCGTCCGCAATGCGCTGTTCCTCAATTAACACAAAATGAACAGGGTTGTGATAATCAAAAACATATTGCCTGCCGTTCAACTCGCGAACCAAGCCAACACAAGGATATGTTGTTTTTAATACTGACTCTACATATTGGTCATCACAAAGAGTATTTGAGTTTAGTGAATCTTTGGCGTATGTGTAATTGGGCACAACTCCTTCAGCCTGCTCCAAATCAAACGACGAATTAGCAAAATTAATTATTTTAGGCGGACGCCCCTTTTTTGTTGAAAAAGCCTGCTGTTCACCTTTTTGAATTTTTAAAATACATTCAACAAGTTCGCTATGGCGTTTAGTAGTTGGAGATTTAACTCCGACCGCTCTTGCCTTTGCTCTTAACTCATATATTCCAAGTTGTTCCAAATTTTGTTTGCTATACTTTTCCATATACACCTTTTTAGCAAAGAATATCATATTTTTTTACAAAAGTAAAGACAATTAAACGAAACAAATTATTAGAAGCGCAATAAAAAAAATCGGGCATTTTTAACAAGTTTTACGCCCGATTTTTTTATTTTTACACTAGTGCTTTTGTGTAATCAAAAAGAAGATTTACATTTTTATAATAATTCAAGAAGAAATTTGCGTTGCTTTCATCTTGAGGGTTTCCAGTTGCCTTTGCATATTCATATGTGTCATTATTATGTTTTTTTAACAAATCTAATTGCAAGGTTGAAACCACATTAGCAAAAGCATTTGTATCTTGCACAAACTCATCATAAACACCCTTCCATATTGCAAACTTAGCAAGCAATGAAGAAGACGAATCTAGCGTGTTTTCATATGCATATTTAACAACTTCTTCAAAAAAGCGTTTTGATATTTGCCAATAGTTATTATAATCGTTATATATCTCTTTTGCATTATATATTTTTAAAACTCTTATAGCAGAATCAACAAGTTTTAAGTTAGAGCCATTCAACGCAAGCCTGCGGTTAATCTCAATTTCATCAGCAGAAAAATCTGCTTCTTCAATGTTTTTAAAGTCACTAAAATTATAATAGCCAATGGTATATGCGTCATATAAACTGTTTGATAGTGTGTATGCACTTTCAATCAAATCAATATATTCAATCTTAAATTTTACAAGTCTAGACTTTTCTATTGCTGAGGTTGCGTTTTGTTCATCAGTAAAATCAATGCGAGCCTCATAAACCGCCTTAGCAGACAAAAACTCGTTTACTTGTGTTTTAAAGTTTTGCAAATTTTGATAAGCCTGTTCGATTTTGTTCTGAAAGTTGCCACCTTTATTTACAGGGGTAACAGTAAGCACATTTGCAAACTTTTCTGCGCAAAAAATTCCCGCATTAAATAATGGTGCATACAAGTTTGTAAGTTCAGCATATTCCACGCCATAACTTTCGCCCATTAAGGCTGTAATATTGCTATTAAATGTTATGTTTGACACCTTTTTGTAGTTTTCTGTTTCAAAGTATTCAGTTAAAGCAGTTGATGTTTCAAGCCAATACTCTTCGCCCAAAACACTGCCACATGCTGTAAAGCAAAACACACAACAAACAAGCAACAAAACCGATGTAATAATTTTTTTCATAATTTTAACCTCTTGCCACATAGTTTACATAATTTTGAGCCACAATGCGCTCTGCCTCTGTTGACAACTGACTAATGTAATCGTCTATTTGCAATGTTGCAATTTTTAAGGCAATTTCGCCGACTTTTAAGTTTTGTGTTTGAGTTATTAGTTGGTCATAAATGTCTTTGTTAGCAAAATATTCTTCAGCAAAGTCTCCGTCCAAACTTGCTTTTGTTACATAAATTTGAGTTAATAGTGCTGTTTTATTAGATTCACTTAAATAATATTGATTAACCGTTTCTACATAATACTGAAACTTAAGTTTATAAAAATTATTTTTTTGCATAGTATTTTCAAGCCCATATGCATATGCAAGCCCCGTGTTATAACCAAAACTATTTAGTTCAGCCAAGATTGGTTGAAAAATATTATAAAAATTTTGAATATAATCTTTTACCGTGTTTACATAAGCCGACTTATCTTCAATTTTATAATAAGTGTCAACCAAATAAGCATAAGCGGTTTTATAAATTTCAACCATTTTTCCATAACTTGCTGAAGCCAAGTTTGCATACTGTGAAATATTATTGTCTACTAAAAAACTGCCATTTGCAAGCACATGTTGATTAACAACATTATAATAAGAATTTAATTTTAAATAAAGTTGCAAGCCCACAGAAGCCTCATCAATATCCATTGAATATAATGTTATTAAATTTTTCATTTCTGAAACGGTGGAATTAATGTTATCAACAATGTTCAAATGCTCTTTTTCATCAATTATGTTATATGTTAAATTATAAACATTATCATAAGTCATTTTTGCATGGTCTTTTTTAACAAACAAAAAGTAAGCACCCACTGCCAACCCTGCAATAACAACCAAAGAAATAAGCACTTTTAAAAATTTTTTCATATTTTACTTCCCTTTAGCAATATTTTATCACACATTTAACCTTTTTGCAATAGGCTAGGATATTCTAATTTTTTTGAATTGCAACTTGATAAACCTCATTTTTATTTATTCCTCTTTCTTTTGCCACTCTTTTTATTGCTTCATTTTTTTGCATGCCAAGGCCGATATAATAATTAAAGTGTTCTTCTAAAGAAAGTTCTAAAAGGTCATTTTGTTCGGCATTTTTGTCGCCGTCAACAACAAGAACGTATTCTCCTTTTGGCTCAAAAGTAAGTGGCTCGCCAAGAGTAATAACATTTGTTTTTTCATATAATTTTGTAATTTCATTAACAAACACCGCTCGTCTTGCCCCAAGCGCCTCAAAGAGTTTTTTATTTATTTGAGCCACATCATGAGGCGCAACATAAAACACCAAAGTTGTTTTATAAGTTTTTATTTCATCTAATATTCTTTTGCACTCTTTTTTGTTATCCGGCAAAAAACCAACAAAAGTAAACCTGCTTGCATCTAGTCCGCTTAGCAAGAGTGCGCAAAGCCCAGCATTTGCCCCCGGAACAACAGTATATTCTAGGTTGTTTTGCTTTAATTTATCAATTATTTTTTCGCCCGGATCAGAAATTACAGGCATGCCAGCATCACTAATTAATGCAATGTTTTTACCTTGTTTTAAAAGCGCAATAATGCCATCTGCTGAGTTGTCTTCGTTGAATTTATGATAAGAAATAAGTTTTTTACTAATATTATAATGGTTTAACAGTTTTAACGAGTTTCTTGTATCTTCGCATGCAATAATGTCAACCGAGTTTAAAACTTCAATAGCCCGTAGCGTAATATCTTTCAAATTGCCTATTGGAGTTGCAACAAAATATAACATAAATTATCCTTTTTTATATAACTTTTGAATTGTTTGAATATAGTTTCCGTCCAAATCGTTTGTAAACAGCGGAGGCATAACTATCAAAGAATGTTTTCCGCCCTTAACCGCTTCACACAAAAACACCGTTGAGTCTTTTGTGTTGTTTGGATGCACAAAATATATTCGTTTTGGCACTAATCCATGTTTAGCCATGATATCAAAACACTCCGACAGCCGTGCAGAGTTTTGAACAAAAAACAGTTTACCACCAAACTTTAACATTTTGCTTATGCTTTCAAAAAAGTCATCTAATGACAACTCTTTATCAAATCGACTTAGCACTTTTTGCTCATTATTTCCGCAGACTTTGCTATCATATTTAAAATATGGAGGATTAGAAAAAACAACATCCACCTCGCCCGTTTGCAAATAAGTATTCCAATTTTGAACCTTGTCATTAATTAAAGTTATTTTATCTTGCATCTGGCACAGTTCAATATTTTTGTTTGCAAGTTGTGCTTGCGTTTTTTGAATTTCAAACGCATAAATTTTTTTGGGGTTTTCTTTATGGTTAACAAGAATTGAAATCACTCCCGAACCAGCACCTACTTCAACACAAACATCTAAATGCTTGGTTTTAACAAAATTTGCAAGCAAAACCGCGTCGCTTGTAAACCCATAGCCATCAACTTTTTGAATTATTTTAAGACCGTCTAAATTAAGGTCGTCTAAACGCTCATCATTTTCTAGTTTCAATTTGTTTAAAAGGCAAATTTTGCCATTTTGCAAATCTGCCTTTTCTCCTTTATTTTATTTGTTATATTCTTTTTAAAGATTTAATTTTAGCAACTTCATATTCTTTAATATTTGTTGAGCCATCAGGCAAAATAAATTTAACCGACACAATACGCTTTAACATATTATTATAAACAACCAAGCCTTTGCCATCTGGAGTTTCAACCTCGGTGTTTATTTGTGGCATAATTTTATAGGTTTCTGCGTAGTAATCACTTTCATACGCAAGGCAACATTTTAACTTTCCACACAAACCACTTATGCTTGTTGGGTTTAGCGAAAGCCCCTGAGTTTTTGCCATTTTTATGCTAGTGTGTGTAGCCTCCTGCAAGAAGTTTGAGCAACAACACTCTCTGCCACACGGACCAAGCCCGCCAAGAGTTTTTGTTTCCTCCCTTACATCTAGTTGTTTAAGTTCTATTCGCATTTTAAAACGACCAGCCAAAACTTTAACAAGTTCTCTAAAATCCACCCTGCTGTCGGCAGTAAAACTAATTAAAACTTTTGTTGCTTCAAAGTTAAGTTCGGCACCTGTGACTTTCATGTCAAGTTTAAGTTCTTTGGCATGCTTTTCACAAGCACGCTTGATTTCTGTTGCTTTTTTTTGATTTGATATTTTTTGAGCCAAATCTTTTTCGGTTGCAATGCTTAAAACTTTTTTCATGGGCTCGCCAAATTCGTTATCATCACAATTAAACACCTTAGAACAAATTGTGCCAAGTTCCACGCCCCTTGAAGTCTCAACCAAAACTTGTTGCCCGAGTTTAACATATATTCCATCAACATTAAAAGTGTACTGTTTGCCATTTTGTACAAAGCACACTTTTACCGCTTTTATTTGCATAAAAATTTCACCTCCAAAATATCAAAAAGCAGGTTATCTGCCAAAACTGTTAAATTAACATTGCTATCTAATTTCTTTTTTATTTGTGTTAAGTTTTCTATAATTTTTGTTAATGCTTGAATTGAATACTCCGCGCTTAAATTTAAAAACTCAAATTGCAGATCTTTGTTTTTTACCTCTTGTTGTTGATCGATTTTTATCATTAAAACATCTCTGAAAAAATCATTTAAAATTTTTAATGACTCTTCAAAGCATGTTTTATCTTTAGAAAAATAGCCTGAAAAATATGGAATTTGTTCACTTTTTTTTAAATTGCAAATTAAATTTTTCATATTTTTATAATATTCAATAAAATTTGCGTTGCTTGCAAGTTCCAATGTTTTGCCCAAATATCCATCACCAAAACTTATGGCAATGTTTGCAGTTTGCTTTTCAACTCCATTAAGGGTCATCTTCAAAACATCTTCATCAAATTTTTCAACATGATGTTTAAACACCCTAGACAAAATGGTTGAGAGTACTTTTTCTTCAGTGTTAGCCGAGATTAAAAAAATTACATTTTGAGGTGGCTCTTCAATAATTTTTAACAGTTTGTTTTGAGCCTGCTCGGTTGCGTTATCAATTCCATTAATAATATAAATTTTTTTGTTGGAGAGCATTGGTTTAACTTGAACTGTATCATAAATTTTTGAAGCGTCATCTACTACAAAATTTTTGTCCTTTGGAAACACCAAAACATCTGGGTGTGTGCCGGCATTTATTTTTGCGCAATGTTCACACACTCCACATGCAGAACCGTTTTTGCAAAGCAACAACTTTGACAAAGCCAACAAAAGTTCGGCATTAGTAAATTTATCTGGACTCAAAAAAAGATACGCTTGTGCAAGTTTGCCTGTTAAAGCGTATTGCTTTATATCATTATAAACTTTTAATTTGGTTATCAAAGTTTTATATTCCACGAAATTATTTTAACACAAATATATTCTTTTTACAATTATTTTATAAAAGGCAAACAATTTTAATTTCTTAAACAGGAGTTCTTTCATCGGTCTTAAAAGCACTTTTTTCAAACACAACATATTCGCCATTGAAGCCCATGTTTGCAAAGCCAAGATTTTTTAGCAAATTGTGCATACTAACATTGTCGGGCAGTGTGGAAACCACCATCTTTTTATATGGTTTAACTATTTCTAAAGACTTGTTATTTTTTAACAACTGCAAAATAACCGCCTTTGCGACACCGTGATTTCTGCATGCAGGATTAACAACAATATTATATAAATTAAGCACCTCGATTTGTTCTATTCCAAACATTAGTGCTACAACAGGCTTGCCATTCACAAAGCCCATTATATTTTTAAATTGAGCATTATGCATATATTTTAAACAATCGGCTATGTCTAACGCTGTTTGCTCCCAGCCCTTTATGGTCATACACAAGTTGTGTTTATCTTGCACAGATAACCAACTATTTAATGTTTCATAATCTTGGGCATTAATTTCTTTCCATTCAATTAACATATCAAAATAATAACACGCTCACATGAATTTTTCAATATTAATTACTTTTAATTAAAATTAATTTAAAAATATATAATAATGTTAAAAAAAACAATAAATTTTATTTAATTTATGCTATAATAACTTTATGAGATTAGATAAATTTATTTCCGAAATGGGTTACACTCGAAAAGACGCAGAACTTTTTATTAAAAGAAAGCGCATAACCATAAACAATCAAGTCGCACTCAAAAAAGACGAAAAAGTTGATGAGGTTAACGACATAATTTGTCTTGACGGCAAAATGCTAAAATACTCAAAATATGTTTACATCATGTTAAACAAACCTGCAGGTGTTTTAAGTGCAACCGATGACAAGACTCAAAAAACAGTAATTTCTCTGTTGCCTGAAACCTTACAAAACAAAGGCCTGTTCCCCGTTGGCAGATTAGACAAAGAAACTATGGGGCTTTTAATATTAACTAACGATGGTAATTTTTGCCATCGCGTTATATCTCCCAAAAGCAACGTGTCAAAGGTTTATAAATTTGAATTGGCTGACGAAATAGATGAAATAAAAATTAAGCAAATCGAACAAGGGATTGAACTTAAAGACGGTTACACTACACTCCCTTGCAAAATTAACATGCAAAATACAAAATGTGGCAAAATAACAATAACAGAAGGAAAATATCATCAAATTCGTAGAATGTTTGGTGCGGTTGGAAACAAAGTGGTGTATTTAGAAAGACTGCAAGAGGGTAAAATTATTTTAGACCAATCCTTAAAACGCGGAGAATGGAGAGAACTTGCCCCCAACGAAATTAACATTGATTAAAGAATAACCTTTATTATCAAACATACAACATATAACAAGCGAGAGAGCCAAGCACGGAGCATATTGTTATTGCAAGAAAACACTCATTTCATTCGCAGTTGTTCTTGTATCCTTAAATTAAACAGCCACACTAATGGCGTGTTTTTGTTTTATTTTTCTAAATTTACATTAACAAATAAAAACATTTTTGTTGTTGACAAAAACATTTACAAGTTGTATAATATGCAGGTCTTTTATATTTAATATGCGTTCTTAGCTCAGCTGGATAGAGCGTCGGTCTACGGAACCGAAGGTCAGGGGTTCGAATCCCTTAGGACGCACCAAACAAAAAATCCGAACCGAAAGGCACGGATTTTTTTGTTTGCTATTTTTCACTTTTCACCATTATGATTTTTTTTGAAGTAAAAAGTTTAAAGTATTTTTAAGGATTAACTTGTAATACAGCAAAGACAACAAACTAATAATTTATCGGCAAAGTTAAATTTTATTGGTATTATTAAAACCATTATTAATTTTTGTTACTAGTTGTAATTTGTTAAAAACGCACAAAACATATACAAAAGTTTTTAAATATGCTACAATATTAGCATGAAAAAGTTTTTAAGTAGTTTTGTTTTAATTTTTTTATTTGTAATTTCCATTGGGGTTGTTGGCTGTGGGCATTCTCACGCTTATTCAACAACAGTCATAAATCCAACAAAAACAACCAATGGCTACACACGCCATTCATGCGAGTGCGGTGAGTTTTATGATGACACTTACACTTGTTTAATTTCTTTTGAAAGCACCTCTCAAGGCAACAGCGTTTCCCCATCATCATTGCCTCAAATCGCATCAAAAATTGTTGCTCTTGGTTCTGTTTTTGAAAAGATTGATAACACAAATGATTATAAAATTGTAAACTATGTTAATCTAACACCAAACCAAACAGTTTTAAACAGCACTACTGTTACTTTGGTTTGGCAAGCATACACACAGGCAGAAAAAGACTGTTTAAATATTGTTGCCAAATTTGAAAAGTTATTAGAACTTTCTAAAAACTATTCTTCCGAAAATGTATTGTTGCGTGCAACTCAATATATTCGCACAGCAAAATACACAACCAATGCATGGAACATTGTTGGCGGAAACATTGATGAAAATTTTATAACTTATGTCACCCAGAACCAAGGCAATATTAATGTTGCTTCACTGCGTGAAACAGCAACGCTAACCTCTCCTGTTTCTAACGAACTTATTGATTTTATTCATATGTTTGCGGTAATTAATGGAATTGAAAATACAAGTTCTATAAACTCGGGTTCGGCAGATCTCGCAGGTTGGGCTGGAGACCTTTGCACTTTAGTTCAAGAAATAGTTAATGCAGGTGCAACAGGTTCACAAATTCAAGAACTTGCAAGTCAAGAATTTAACAGTAACACCAGCACCTTTGGCAGTCAAGATTTAGTGGCAGATTTAGATGCTGTTAACATTATGCAAAACTATTATAACAGTACAAACAAAACATTCTCTCAAGTGTTAACCGATTATTATTTTTCAACCAGCAAAGCCGAGCGAAAAACACAGTTTATTCAAAATGTCTTTGGCAAAACTTATTCCAATGCCAGCCAAATGGTAACAGACATCATGACAAGATTAAAAAACAACTTTTTAATAACATATTTTTGTAACACCTTAGGCATAAACTTAACAACCCACGAAGCACAATTTATTGCCTGTGCAACCGCGTTTGCAAACTATTTTTTTGAAAATTAAAAATATGTTAAAATCTTAAAAAATAAAATTAAACATAAACTAACAAAATCACAAAAGAAAATACTAATTTCATTTGTGTTGTTATTGCATACTTAAAAAAACAAGGCAAAATTTTGTATTTAAACGAAATTTTGCCTTATTTTGACCAATTGTTTAATTATAATATTAATATTTAAAAATTATTTTTTACCACAGCAGTCTTTGTATTTTTTGCCACTTCCACAAGAATCAGCAATTCAAGTTTCCACCAACATTTCCCATAACCCATCATCACCCTAAACCCCTTAAAAATAAAAGGGTTCAAGGAATTACAATCATTTTTTGACACCTAGAAACATTTACAAATATTTAATGAAATTTATACAGCGGTGGACAAAATGTGGACATCGGTGGACAATTTGAAATAGCAAATGTGCACTTTGTAAACAATTAAAAATCTATTTTGTGCCTATTACGCCAATTTAAAAACTCAAGATATTCTTCTTCAGTTTCTATTTCTTCATGATAATAATGTTTTGTAAACTCTCCACAAGAACTTCCAATTTCTTTTCCCGGCGGAGAATATGTTTTTATTATTATATTTGGTATTTGTTTAAGTTTTTCCACCCATTCTTCTTGTTTGTCGCTTACCTGTAAATTATCTTTTGGATTAAATGTTAAAAACTTAATAGGTATTTGATTATCTCTGATAATATCATAAACTTTATTCAACTCTTCTTCGCTATCATTTTCATTTTTTATTAATGTATAATGTATTTCAATTGGAATTGAGCTATTATGAAATTTTATATATTCATTGATTATTGCTTTATTGCATTGTATTTTTTTATTGTAAGTTTTAAGTAAAAGTATTGCTTCATTTACCGTTGTTTTCGCAGATGGCAGTAAATCAAGCCTCTTATGATCAAATGGTGTATGTAAAGAAAAATGAACTTTTAATGGTATATTATTCTTATCAACCATTGTTAATAAATTATTAAACAAATTAGAGTTTGGTATCGTTGTTGATAAAGCGTACGAAACATCAATATAACCTAATGTCTTTTTTATCAAACTTTCATTCTTAAATACATCTAAAATTAACTGCTGATTTAACAGCGGTTCTCCAACCCCCATAAATGAAATTAATACATTTTTCTTTTCTGTCCTTCTTTTAAAGTAACCAGTTTGAAGACAAGTACTTTTACACAATGCTTCTATAAAATCATTTGCTTTAATTGGTATCATTTTTTTATTTAATTTATTATTGGTTAAATGACACATTTTACAACCCAAATTACAAAAGTGATGAGTTGGAACACATACAACATCATATTTTTTATTCTGAATTAATGTCATTTCAATAATACCATTATTTTCTGCTTTGAAAACTGATTTAATTGAATCATCTGAAAAATCCTTAAAAACTCCTAAACTAATTAATTTATTTTGCAACATAATTACCTCCTATTGAAAGGTAATACAAATTGCAAATTTTGTAAAATTCTATTTTTTTTAGGATTCCATATCTTTTTTGATATACTATAAAGATAGTTTTAAAAAATTTGAAATAAAATATTTTGAAACATTACTTAATGTGTTTTTTTCATAAACCATACAAATTTCAGTTTGTGGCAATTCTTCACTAATCATTAATTCTAATAATCTTCCATTTTTAATATCATCAATTATTAAATCCTTAATAGTATAGCCAATACCTGCATCTTTTTTTACTGCACTTATAATCATTTCGCTAGTATGAATATTCATTACATTTTCAAACTTAATATTTAACTTTAAAAGTTCTTCGTCAAGAGCTTTTCTATTTGCAGTATTAGGTATTGGAAGTATTAGTGGATAATTTGTTATGTTATTTAAAGAGGTTATTTTTTCGTATTCATTAAAAGGAAATTTATCATTTACAAAAAAACAATTTTCTAAATAACAAACGTGTCTAATTTCTATATTTTTAAGAGATGTAATTATGGGACTTGTATCAATTATAAAATTCAACTCGTGCTTTTTTAGTAGTTTCAAAAGTTCGGTAGTTGTTTTGCTAACTATGGTTATCTCAATATTTGGAAATAATTGATGAAATTTTGCAATTTTATCAAACAAATAAATACTTCCTATTTGGCTTGGGATTCCAATTGATAACTTCCCACTTAATAGTGTATCAACATCTTTAATTTTTACTTCAGACTGATTTATATTTTCAAAGATCTTCTCTACACAACTATAAAGAATGGTTCCTTTTTCAGTAAGTTTTACCCCTTGCAAACTTCTATAAAACAACTTAGTATTAAAAATCTCTTCCAATTGTTTTATAGACCTACTTATCGCAGGTTGAGAAGTAAAATATTTTTCAGCTGTTTTAGTAATACTACCTTCTTTTGCAACATTATAGAAAGTTTTAAGCAAATTTAAATTTAAATCATCTAATATCATACAAAGATTATATCATACAAACAAACAAGATTCAATTAAAAGTTTTTGTAATATACTAGAATATGTTTCTAAATTTACAAAACATGTCCACCAAGTTTAAAATCGGTGGACATTTGGACATTATTTGCTGTTTTGGGAGAAAATTTCGGGGTGTTAACAAGCATTAAAAAATGCCGCAACATACGGCATTTTCAAGGATTTAAGATTATTTTTTACCACAGCAGTCTTTGTATTTTTTGCCACTTCCACATGGGCAAGGCTCATTGCGTTTTGGCTCTTTTTCTACCCTTACTGGAGTGTGATTTACAACCTGTGCAGGTTTATATTTTTCTGCCATTTCTGGATGTTCTTTCATTAATTTTTCTGCCATTTCTTTTGGCATTTTAATTTCAATTTTGCTGTTTAACAAGAATGCAATGGTATCTTCTTGAATTCTTTCAACCATACGATCAAACATTTCAAAACCTTCTTGCTTATACATAAGCACTGGGTCATGTTGGCCATATTGCTGGATAATAATTTCATTTTTTAGCATGCTCATTTCATCAATATGATCCATCCAAAGCGAGTCAACAACTCTAAGCAACATAAAGCGTTCAATGTTACTAAAGTCAAAGCCAAACTCTTTGGTTTTATCACATAATTGTTGATATCGCTCGGTTATATGTTTAACCAATTTTTCTTTAAGTTCTTCGGCATCTAAATCATCAACGAATTCTGGCGTAATTAAGTTTGTACCTTTTGGGAACAACTTATCTTCAAGACCTAAATTAATTGCATTTAAATCCCATTCATAACTTGGTTTGTCCGCGTCAACCTGTTGATCAACAATTCTGCCAATAACCGCAGGAATCATTTGCATAACTTGGTCATGAATATCAACTCCGTCCAAAACCTTGTTACGCTCGCCATAAATAATTTCACGCTGAGTATTCATAACATCGTCAAAACGAAGTACTGTTTTACGAGAGCCATAGTTTTGTGCTTCAATTTTCTTTTGAGCACCTTCTATTTGGCGTGCCATTAAGCGCATTTGAATTGGAGTGCTATCATCAATTTTTAACGCGTCAGCTATGGTTTGAAGTTTTGTGCCACCAAAGCGCATAATTAAATCATCTTCAAGTGAGAGGAAGAAAATAGAACTTCCAACATCACCCTGACGCCCCGCACGACCTCTTAACTGGTTATCAATACGGCGAGATTCATGGCGCTCGGTGCCAATAATATGCAAACCGCCTGCTTCAATTACTTGTTGTTTTTCTGCATCGGTAATATTTTTAAACTCTGCCAAATATTTTTTATAAATTTCACGAGCATGATTTAATTTTTCGTCATCAGATGAAACAAAAGAAGTTGCAAAAGAAATTTCTTCAGGTTCAAACTTTTCTTTTTCCATCTTTTTAACAGCCATAAATTCTGGGTTACCACCAAGCAAAATGTCGGTTCCACGACCAGCCATGTTTGTTGCAATAGTAACAGCACCCAAACGACCAGCCTGAGCAACAATTTCGCTTTCTTTTTCATGGTTTTTAGCATTTAAAACTGTGTGTTTAATGCCTGCGCGAGTAAGAGCCCTTGAATATTCTTCCGACTTATCAATATTAACCGTGCCCACCAAGATTGGCTGACCTTGTTCGTGACGCTCTTTAATTTCTTCTATAATAGCATTAAGTTTGCCTTTTTCGGTTCTATAAACAATGTCTGGTTCGTCAATTCTTACACAAGGCTTGTTGGTTGGAATTTTAATAACATCTAATTTATATATTCCATTAAATTCCGCCTCTTCGGTTTTTGCAGTACCAGTCATACCGCTGAGTTTTTTATATAAACGGAAATAGTTTTGGAATGTAATTGTTGCAAGAGTCTTATTTTCATCTTTAATTTTTACGCCCTCTTTTGCCTCGATTGCTTGGTGCAAACCGTCAGAAAAACGTCTTCCTTGCATTAAACGACCAGTAAATTCATCAACGATTAAAATTTCATCATCTTTAACAATATAATTTTCGTCGGCAACCATAATATAATTTGCTTTTAAAGCATTTAAAATATAATGGTTTAATTCCATATGTTTTACATCTGAAAGTGTATCAATTTTATAAAATTTTTCTGCTTTTGCAGTGCCTTGCTCGGTTAAGTGAATTGTTTTAATTTTTTTATCAATTTCAAAATCCTCATCAGCAATTAAGGTCTTTGCAAATTTTTGAGCAGTATAATAGTCATCAGAAGATTTTACGCCCTTGCCAGAGATGATTAATGGTGTACGAGCCTCGTCAATTAAAATACTATCAACTTCATCGACAATGGCAAATGCATGTCCGCGTTGCATACGACGCTGTGCTTGATTAACCATGTTATCACGCAAATAATCAAAGCCAAGTTCATTATTGGTTGAGTATGTTATGTCACACGCATATGCTTGGCGTTTTGCATTTTCATCCATTCCACTAACTGACACACCAACGGTTAAGCCCAAAAATCTATGAACCTTTCCCATTTGCTCTGCGTCGCGCTTTGCAAGATATTCGTTAACTGTTACAATGTGCACGCCCTTGCCAGCAAGTGCGTTAAGATAAGCGGGCAAAGTTGCAACCAATGTTTTACCTTCACCAGTTGCCATTTCTGCAATACGGCCTTGATGAAGTGCAATACCGCCCATAATTTGAACATAAAAATGCTTCATATTCAAAACTCTATATGCTGCCTCTCTAACAACTGCATATGCATCTGGCAAAATTTTGTCAAGAGTTTCGCCATCTGCAAGCCTGCCTTTTAAAATGTCTGTTTGTGAAATTAATTCGGCGTCAGTCATTGCGGAATATTTGTTATCTAAAGCAACAACTTGGTCTGCTATTTTTTTTAATTTTTTAATACTTTTGCTGTCACGAGAAAAAAGTCCCATAATAATCCCCTAATAAATTTATTCATTATGTAATGTTTTAAAAACTTTACTTTTAACCGTTTTATTCTACTACAATTTTTTAAAAAAACAAAGCAAATTAAACTATTTCATCGGTAGTGACAAAAAATATTAAAAACAAACAAAAATGCCAACAAAAGTTAGCAATTTTATTATTCATTTACAATTTTTCTATTTGTCTTAAAATCATTTGTTTATGCAAAATTTCATCTTCAAGATTTAATGTTAATATCATATTTATATTATTATCCGAAATTTTATTTATTGCCGTTTTATAATCAATAATAATTTTTTCTTTTAATTCCAAATTGCAATAAAGCATTTGTTTATAACTTTTAACATAATCAACACTTTTGCCCGACAACCAAACATTTTGCACATTAAGGTATTTAGGGTCCGAGCCCATAAGCACCAAAATTTCGGCAAGGCGTTTTGTATGTTCAATATCATCTGAATATAATTTTAACAAAAATTCATGTTGTTCTTTTTCAAAAGGAAAAACCATATTTGCTTGATACATTTCTTGCAAAAAAGTCAAAACCTCGCCCTCGTTGCCCGAATATAAATTTTTTACAATTCCCTCATAATATCCATTTGGTTTAATAATTAATTTATTCATAGGCTTTTATATGAATATTTTTTGTTTTTAGTGAAGATGGTTAAAATGATTTTTATAATCTTCAAAACTTATAAAGTTTAATATTAAAAACAATGTTTTTTAATCCAAAAAAAACACCAAGCATATTTGCCTAGTGTTTTAGTTTTATTGATTTGCAAAGTTATTTTACATTGCTTATTCTTTTCCTTGGTCGCCTTTGTCTGGTCTTTTTGTTTCAGAAACAGTAACCGGTTCTCCCACAACCACGAAATTTGGTTTGTAAGGCGTTTGAAGGGCACCATCTCCAACAATTACAAAATCAGGCACATATTCTGCTGGTTTTGCAGTTTCTGCCTCATTTAAAAGCCCCATGATTTCATCTTGAACAGTGTCATCTGCCGTTGTTTCTGTTGCTTTCTTTTTTCCAGTTCCAAATTGTTGTGCTACACAATAATCTATGCAACCTTTAATTAATTTTAAGAAATAATCTCTTAAAGAATAGTTCAAATTAGATTTACAAACAGCATTAATATATGATTTTGGTGTTTGCCCCTCTCTTCTTTCAATCGTAGATTCAACAACCATGTTTGCAATTTGAGTTTTATGTTTTATTAAGCCTTTTACTAACATTCTTGCCTTTGAGATTTCGGATTCAGTATATTCTCCATCTTTTACTGTCATAGAACGAGAGTTTGTTGCTTTAACATAATAACTTAAAGTCAAATTATATAATCTTAATTGAGCATGTGCTTTTTCAAGGGATTTACCTTTAAGTTTGCCAGCGTCAATTTTATCTGCAAGTGCAGTTGCAACATCTGATAAAAATTTAACAATAATTTTATCAATAGACTTTTCAACGGTAGAAGGCTTAATGTTATTTGTTGTTTTGGTTGTATCAACCAACGAAGTTTCATCAGAATCTGTTGCATCTCCACCGCCCACAGGAACAATGCGCGTTTCGGCAACAGTTGTTGAATCATCTACAACATCTGTTGTAGTTTCGTCGTCGGTTTCGGTTGTTGTTACATCAGTTTCAGTTACTTCAGTAACAGTATCAGTTACCGCTGAGTCGTCCTTGTCGTCATCGGCTACAGACGTGTCTACTACAGCATCAGTAATTCCTGTAACAACAGGGTCATCGGTTTCGTGAGCAACTTCATCGCTTGCACCCTCTGCATAACGGTTGTAATCTCTTTCTTTAACGTTTAACAATGCTTGAGTAATATCTGCAGGCACTGCACTATAAGAATAACCCAAAGCAGTCATTCGCAAAATAATTTTTTCTTTTGTAATACCAAGTTCTTGACAAGTGCTTGCAACTGCGCTTGTGCCCAGTGTGGTTATTTGTTTAAGTTCTTCACTATTAAAGTTATATCTATTTAAAACACCTGCAAATTGAAGCCACAAACATTGTTCTGCTTTTTGATTATTTGCAACACTCCCAAAATCATTTACGCGAGCCATTAAAACATCAGCAAACAGCCTTGCCGCATATTGAATTTGCTCAGGAACTTTTTTGCCTGTTGCTTTTTTAGATGCTTGTGCTTCACGCAAAATTGATTTTTTAAAAATCATGTCATAAACTTTAATAAGTTTTTCAACATTGCTAACATTATAACCGCCCACTTGAGTTTGAAGTGTAATTTTGCCCTCAAATATTGATGCAACCAAAGGTGGCTTTTTAGCCAATTTTAAAAAGATATTTTTTATTTTTAATACTACACGACGAGCAAAATTATTTTTGCTTTTATAAGTTGATTGTGACGCAACCGAACTTTGTGTTATGCTAAGACCAAGTTTTTCTTCAACATTTCTAAGTGCAATGTTAAGTTGTGTTGATGGAATATCTGCTCCAGCAAAAGGCACGCCAACATCAGCGTAATCATTATCAAGAGGGTAATTAATTTCAAAATCCTCATGAATATCTTTAAGTGCAAAAGAAGAATATTTGCCAGTTACCACTGCAGGAATTGCAAAATTAACTTCGTTTGGCTCATTATATTCATTCTGCCCCCAGGCATTGGCTGTTTTTAACGACGCTTCTGTGCGTGACAAAGCAAAATATTGTGCCTGCAAACGAGCAACAACAAGTGCAGATGAGAGTTCTATCTCACCACTAGACTTATAATTTTGAACAAGCAAATCAAATGCGTTTGTTTTGCCTTTTGTAAGAGCCTGCAACTGTTCTAGTGCTTCAGGGGTTAATTGTTCGTCTTTTACCATAAATAACACTCCTAATATATTTTTTCTCTAATATATTATCATATTTAATTTGATTATTCAATAGTAAATTTTTAAAAAAAATATTCTCTTTTATGAGAATATCTTTTTAACATAATCATTAGCGGTAATCTGCACTGTTGTACGGTTGGTTGGGCTTGTAATTACAAACGCCTGACCAACACCGGCTGTAATAATACTATTTTGTTCTTCTTTATTAATTTCACCCGATTTGCTATATAGTTCAACAAGGTCATTAAGGTCGGCAGGAGCAAGTGAGAAAATAAATGAATATTGACAAGCATTAATAATAGCGGTAGATTGACGAGCAATTTCTGGCGAACCAACAAAGTCTTTAATGTTCTGTGTAATAACAATTTGCATACCACCATATTTACGAATACGCTTAGCCATTTGCGCCATAAAGTCAAGCGCAACAGGATAATTGGGATTAATAAACATATGAGCTTCATCAACAACAACAATAATTTTCCGGTTGATTTTATATTTTGCATTAAAGTCTTTATTTTTAATAACTTCGTTCATCAAATATTTAAAAATAACAAGCATTTGTGCATTTGAAATTACTTGGTTATTGTTACCAAGCAAACTTTGGAAGTTAAATGAAATAAAGTTTTCTTTTGTTTCCAAACTGGTTGGGCCATTCCAAAGTTTACTGTTACGACCACCTTTGGCAAACTTTTTAACATAAGTTTCAATAACCATAAGGTTTGTTTTAACATATTCATTTGTTTCGGTTGATAATTGATCCAAAATCAATTCATATAAATCATCAAATGTTGGAAATTCTTCTGGCGACATATTAGCAAAGTCAGAGTGGTCAGTAATGCCCTTTTTCCTATAAACATCTGCAACGCACGAGTTTAATTTTTCAAAAGCATCACTTGATATTCCCTCCATAATAACCCTAAAGAATTGTTCCAAAAACTGCAAGTGTTGAGCAAATGTGTCAGAGGTGTCAATTTCCGCTTCCTCTTCTTCGTATGCACGACCCTCTTGTTCTGCTTCAAATTTGGCTTGAGCAATTTCTTCAGCGGACTTATTACGCTTTTTAACTTGCGATATAAGAGACTCATCTTTCAAAGTTGTAAACACATGGAAAGGGTTAATAATACCCATTGCCGAAGAACCAACATCAATAACCTTACCATTCAAGTTTAAGGCTAAGTTGGTATACTCGTTTTCAGGGTCAAGAATAAATATTTTGGTATTGTCGGCAGCAAAGTTACTAAGAAGAGTTTTGGTGCCATAAGATTTACCCGAACCAGATTTACCAATAACCATCATATTACTATTAACGCGTTCTCTATCACGCTTAAAGAAATCTACAAACACAGGGAACTCGTTGTCGCCAATATAGAAGCCTTCTTTATCTTGCAATGCAGAAGAAATAAATGGGAACATAGCAGCAAGAGTATCGGTTGGAATACCTCTTTTTGCCTCTTTGCAAGCATTGCGCATTGAAATGTTACTGCTAACAAATGCGTCAACTTGACGACCAAACATTTCGCTAAATTTAAAACCTTCTTGTTTTAAAATTGCACGCACATCTTTTCTTGCTGGTTCTTCACATGTAATATATACACTTGTTTCAAAAAGTTGTTGGTTATTATTCTTAAGTTGAACCAAAAGTGCTTGCAATGTTTGCATATGCGTTTGAAGTTCAATCTGTCTACTAGACGAACCACCTTTTGCAAGTTTACTTTCCATTTCCATAATGGCTTTATCTATCGCCTTTTCAGATTCATGCCTTGGAATAGGTTTAAACTTTGTTATAACTTTTGTACGGTCAAGCATATAAAATGGTGCAGCCCATGCGTTGCCAACTTGAATTGGGAAGTCAGTTATGGCAAAATGTCTATAAGGCTTTCCATCAATAAAAGTTCTTGATGCCTGAAATTTAATTTCGCTCGGAGTTATCCAGTCATAGTGTTTATTCATTGATATTGTTTCTAGTTCACGCTCATCAAACTCTTTACCAAAGTTTGCACGAAGAAAAACAAGCAAATCGTTACCCCTAACAAGCGTACAGTTGATTGGTGTAACCGCATTAGAAAGTGTGCTTATTATACCATTAGCAGTTGTTTCAAGAGTTTCGCGGTCTTTGTCATAAACAACAATATAAAAGTAATCTTTATATATTTTTTCTTGCCTGTTCATGCGCTCCATAGTAGCAACGCGCTCTTCAAAAACCCCAGCACGAACTTCAACTTCCGCCTGAGTCATTTCACCCTCAGACTGCATATCCATAAGTTTGTTATATTTTTTATCTTCGTTATAAATATAATTGTCCAAAATCATGGCTTTATTAAGTTTTATAATGCTTGCTGTTTGGTCGTTTGAAATACGGGTCAACGCTTTTTGAACCGAACTAATAACAAGGTCTTGCCTCTCGGGATTTAAAAGACCAAAAACAATAGGGTTAACTTCAATAACCTGAGCATAATATTCACCAAAATCAATAAAGCGGTCTTGATATAACCCTTCAAAAGGAATAATACGATTTATTGGAGCGGCACGACGCTTTGCTTCTTTTGAATAATATTTTGTTTGAGCAAAGAATTTGAACAAATAAACAAGCGTTTGATAAAGCCTTGTTTCATCACCAGTTTTACAAAAATAAAAAACCAAGGCAAAACCAAGCCAAGCAAAAGCCACATATTGATGATACATAAAGTTTGCAGCAAAAAGTGCGATTGCACCCGCAACACACAGACCAGCAAACACCAAATCAGACGCACTTATGCCCTTAATAATTTCAGTTTTAACCTTAGTGGTTCTTGGAATAATATGCATAAAATATAAACTCCTAATTGAATTTTACTATATTTAACAAAAAAATCAAAATTAATATTTGCTTTTTATTTAAAATTTGTTATCTAATTCCAAATTTAATTCGTTTAAGTACGCCAAATCGGAATTTTTAGGCAAATTAAAAATTATTTTATACGCTTTTAAATGTTGAGTTTTTGCTTTATATTTCGAATTTATTTCGTTTTTTCCATATTTTCCATCGCCAATTATAAACATTTTATTAAAAGCCAAATGTGCTCTTATTTGATGAGTTTTTCCTTCTTTAATTTTTACCGAGAGCAAACTAACGCCTCCCGCCTGTTTAATCAAAGTATATTCTGTAAAAATTTCCTGACCTCCAGCAATTTTATTATTAAATATTTTAACCAAACTATCTTCTTTATTTTTTACTAAATATCCATGCAAAGTTGTATGGTTCGCCTTTACCTCACCACACACTTCGGCGTAATATAATTTTTCTACATTACCTTTTTTAAATTGAGCAACAAGTTTGTTCATCACCTCAGGAGTCTTTGCAAAAACACACAGCCCCAAAGTGTTTCTATCAAGCCTATGAACGGCAAAAACCTTTTTGTTCATTTTAAATAACTCATCAACAACATTAAAGTCACCATCGCATGTTTCAATGCCACTGTCTTTGTTTACAAACAACACATTTTCATCTTCATATACAATTTTAAACTTATCTTTTTTAACTGCATTATCAGGAACAAAGGCACTAATACGCACACCCTGCGAAACAACAATATTCTCTTTAATGCGCTCGCCATCAACCAAAATATCTTTTTTCCTAAGAGCCAAAGCAAATGCAGAATAAGTAATGTCTTGACACTGTTTTTCTAAAATCTTTAAAATTCTATCCGACTTTTTTGCTACTATTTCTATTTTCTTCATCATACGCCTCTTAACTTTTTTATTATTATAACATCAATCTACAAAAATTGCATTATTTTTGTAGATTTTTTGCATACATTTATAGTATAATACAAACAAGGAGGATTTATCATGGCAAAAAACTCAGATTACTTTGGCCTTGGCAGACTAGTAAGCATTATTCTTGCTATTATTCCTGTAACTGCATGGATTTTAGGTGCATTAACTAGGTTCAAAGAAGGCAAAATTGTTGCAGGCATCATTCGCCTTATTGGTCTTGGCTTTATTCTTTGGGTTGTTGACATTGTTTTAATGATTTTAAACGGTCGCATCCTAAGATTATTAAATGTTTAATTTAATATTAACAAAAAAAATATCGCAGATTTTATTGCGATATTTTTTTATTCTATAAGCATGCTAGAACAAGTCGGGCGAAACAAGTGTTTCTTATGCAAAATTAAAAAAAGTAATTAATATTTATTTTTAATTAAATAAATAAAATCAAATCTATTTATAATTTAAAAAAATTTGGCCAAACCCTTTAACTTAGCCAATTTTTTTAATTTAATATTATATTTTAATAATTTTCTTTCAAAATTTCAAAATATGCTTGTGGGTGAACGCATACTGGGCATGCCATAGGAGCCTCTTTTCCAACATGAATATGACCACAATTTGAGCAAATCCAAACTTGCTCTCCCTCTTTAACAAAAACTTGATTTTCTTTAACATTTTTAGCAAGTTTTAAATAACGCTCTTCGTGGCGTTTTTCAATTTCCGCCACACCTTCAAATTGACGAGCAATGGCTTCAAACCCTTCTTCGCGTGCCTCAATAGCCATTTGACGATACATTTCATTCCACTCTTCGTTTTCGCCAGCAGCAGCCGACAAAAGGTTTTCATATGTGTCTTGAATGCCACCCAAATGCTTAAACCATAATTTAGCGTGCTCTTTTTCGTTGTTTGCAGTTTCTTCAAAAATTGCTGCAATTTGATTATAGCCTTCTTTTTTTGCCTTTGATGCAAAATATGTATATTTATTGCGGGCTTGACTTTCACCTGCAAATGCTTTCCATAAATTCGCTTCGGTTTTACTACCTTTTAGTTCCATTATTTTCTCCTTTTTATTTTTTAATTTATGCATACATTATACAATTTTTAGTATATATTGTCAAAAATAATTATCAATTATTAGATACTGTAATATAGCAAATAATTAAATAACTTAAATAAAAAAAATATGCGGTGGGTTATTCCGCATATTTTTTTAATATCATTGCAAAGGTTTTGGGTTAAGAAACCAAATGCATTGTGTAAGATTATAATAATAGTTTTAATTGGGTTAAGGTTAAAACATTTTTATTAAATCAGTTTACTCATAATTAACTTTATGAGCATTTAGTTTAAATTATTCGATGATTGTAGAAACAACACCTGAACCAACTGTGTGGCCACCTTCACGGATAGCGAATCTTAAGCCTTGTTCAATAGCGATTGGCTTAATAAGTTCAATAGTCATTGTTACGTTATCGCCAGGCATAACCATTTCGGTGCCTTCTGGAAGTTCGATTGTTCCAGTAACGTCAGTTGTTCTGAAGTAGAATTGAGGTCTGTAACCATTGAAGAAAGGTTTATGACGACCACCTTCTGCTTGTTTCAATACATACACTTGAGCAGTGAATTTTGTATGAGGGTTGATTGAACCAGGTTTGCAAAGAACTTGACCACGTTCAATATCTGTTCTTTGGATACCACGAAGAAGAATACCAGCGTTGTCACCTGCTTGTGCTTCGTCCAAAAGTTTGTGGAACATTTCAATACCAGTAACAACGGTGCTTCTCTTTTCGCCAAGACCAACAATTTCAACTGTATCGTTCATATGAACAACACCACGTTCTACTCTACCAGTAGCAACAGTACCACGACCAGTGATTGTGAATACGTCTTCTACAGGCATTAAGAATGGTTGATCAGTTGCGCGTGCTGGGTCAGGAATGTATGAATCCAAAGCGTCAAGAAGTTCTTGGATTGGTTTTAACCATTCGCTGTCCATGTCGCCGTTTTGGCAAGCCTCACCTGCTTTGAATGCAGAACCTTTGATAATTGGGGTGTCATCACCAGGGAAACCGTAAGATGATAACAAGTCTCTGATTTCCATTTCAACAAGGTCAGCAAGTTCAGGATCGTCAACTTGGTCCATTTTGTTCATGAATACAGTGATGTATGGAACGCCTACTTGACGAGCAAGCAAAATGTGCTCACGAGTTTGAGGCATTGGGCCGTCTGCTGCAGAAACAACAAGGATTGCACCGTCCATTTGAGCGGCACCAGTGATCATGTTTTTAACATAGTCAGCGTGTCCTGGGCAGTCTACGTGTGCGTAGTGACGACTAGCAGTTTGGTATTCAACGTGAGAAGTGTTGATTGTAATACCTCTTGCTTTTTCTTCTGGGGCTTTATCGATTTCTTCGTATTTCATTGCTTCTGCCAAGCCTTTAGCAGCGCAATATTGGCAAATAGCGGAAGTTAAAGTTGTTTTACCATGGTCAACGTGGCCAATAGTACCAACGTTTACGTGAACTTTACTTCTGTCAAATTTTTCCTTAGCCATTGTAATTATCTCCTTTAAATTTTAATTTACGAATATGAATATATCATATTTAATTTTTTTTTCAAAGCATTTTAAACACTTTTTTTATAAAAGCACAAAAATTAGTTGTCTTTTTTGCGGTTAGTCATAATTTTTTCTGCGATTGATTTTGGAACTTCTGCATATTTAAGAGGTTCCATAACAAACACGCCACGACCTTGAGTTTGAGAACGAAGGTCGGTTGCATAACCAAACATTTCAGACAGTGGAACTTCTGCGTTAATGCGTTGAGAACCTGAAATGCTTTCTGTTCCTTGAAGCAGCCCACGACGAGATGTCAAGTTGCCCATAACGGTACCAAGATAATCATCTGGAACTTCAACTGAAACCTTCATAATAGGCTCCATGAGCACTGTGTCTGCTTTTGCCGCTGCTTCTTTAAATGCAAGCGAACCTGCAATTTTGAACGCCATTTCAGATGAGTCAACATCGTGGAACGAACCATCAAATACAGTAGCGCGTAAACCAACGGTTTCATAACCTGCCAAGATACCATTCATTCTTGCTTCGTTAATACCGTTGTTGATTGGTTGAATAAATTCTTTTGGAATAGATCCACCAACAGTTTTGTCAACAAATTCATATGCGTCATTGCCTTCTTCAAGTGGTTCAAACTTAACCCAGCAGTGACCGTATTGACCTTTACCACCAGATTGACGAACATACTTACCTTCTGCTTCAACAGGTTTTCTTAAGCGTTCTCTATAAGAAACTTGTGGAGCACCAACATTTGCTTGAACTTTAAACTCACGAAGTAGTCTGTCTACAATAATGTCAAGGTGCAATTCGCCCATACCAGCGATGATTGTTTGGCCTGTTTCTTGGTTAGTAGAAACTCTAAATGAAGGATCTTCACGAGAAAGTTTTGCAAGGGCAAGAGCCATTTTTTCTTGTTGATCTTTTGTTTTTGGTTCAATAGCAAGTTGAATAACTGGTTCTGGGAACACCATACTCTCGAGTTGTATTGGGTGTTTTTCATCACAAAGAGTGTGACCAGTAATTGTGTCTTTTAAACCAACGATTGCCGCAATATCACCTGCACCAACTTCAGCAATTTCTGTTCTGTTGTTTGAGTGCATTCTAATTAAACGACCAACGCGTTCTTGTTTGCCTGTAATTGAGTTATAAACATAAGAACCTGCTTTCAATTTACCGCTGTATACACGGAAATAAGTTAAGCCACCAACAAATGGATCGGTTGCAATTTTAAATGCAAGACCACTAAATGGTGCGTCTTCGTCTGCCACCCTTTCTTCTTCAAGACCTGTGTCTGGATTAACACCTTTAATTTCTGCGATGTCAAGTGGAGATGGTAAATAATCCACAATAGCATCAAGCAAGTTTTGCACACCTTTGTTTTTATATGATGAACCACAAAGCATAGGTGTAATGCGTTTGTCGATTGTTGCAGTACGAATAGTTTTCTTTAATTCATCTAAAGAAATTTCTTCGCCACCAAAATATTTTTCAAGTAAAGCATCGTCTAATTCTACAATAGATTCGATTAAAGCATCATGTCTTCTTAAAGCTTCTTCTTTGCAATCTTCAGGAATTTCTTTTGCTTCAATAATCTTACCCATATCATCTTCAGGAATGTATGCTTTCATGGTCAAAAGGTCAATAACACCTTGGAAAGTGTCAGCCATACCAATTGGCATTTGAAGAGGAAGTGGAGTTGTATGAAGCCTGTCTCTTACTGAGTCAATACATTTGTCAAAGTAAGCATCATCTCTATCCATTTTGTTAACATAGATGATTGCAGGAACTTTACATTGTGTTGCTTGACGCCAAACTGTTTCGGTTTGTGGTTGAACTTTATCTCTTGCAGATAAAACTAAAACCGCACCGTCCAAAACTTTTAATGAACGCAAAACTTCGATTGTAAAGTCAACGTGTCCTGGGGTGTCAATGATATTAATCTTTTTTCCTTTCCAGTTACATGTTGTACAAGCCGAGGTAATAGTGATACCACGCTCTTGTTCTTGCACCATCCAGTCCATTGTTGCAGCGCCATCGTGAACTTCACCAATTTTGTGAGTGATACCAGTATAGTACAAAATACGTTCAGTAGTTGTAGTTTTACCAGCATCGATGTGAGCCATGATACCAACGTTTCTGGTTTGATGTAAATCGGTTGCCATTTTTTTCTCCTTATTAAATTTTGAATATATGAACATTTTTAAAAAATGTACAAAACTATTTTATTTTTTGACAAAAATTGTTCAAATTAACAATCTCTGCCTCCGTTTTTTGCTCTTAAAAAATCTTGACGGTCTTGAGAATACTTGTTTGTATGCTTAATTCCGAAAAATGCATTATTTTCGTAATTGAAGTTGCTACCCATAAACGCAATCCATTTTTCTTCAAAGTTTAACTTCTCTGCTTGTGCAAGCGAATTATGTGCTATAACTTCGAAATCTTTTAATGAAAATTCATAAACATTATCATCTAGTCTAAGCTTTACAAAAATTCTATCATCGTGTCTTTCAAGTTTGTCAATGTCCATATGCAATTTGTAACGCCTATGAATAAATGCCCTTATGTCATCTTCTTCAAGTTTTTCAATATACATAAACTTTCCTTCTATTTGATTTTAAAAGTCTAAACGGTTAAAATTTTTAACAATCTCTGCCGGAATATGTTCTTGCATTATCTGCGCGAGTTGATTGTTTTTCATGAAGCCATGCTTCAACATATTCCCTTCCAAACTTAGCATGCATAAGACCTGACCATTTTTCAGCAACAATGCTTGCTCCTGCTTTTGCAAAAATATCGTGTCCCTCTACACCAAAATCTGTAAAAGTAAAATTCAAATCAGAACTAACACCTTCAAGACATACATCAATTTGACCCTCTTTCATCTCAATGCTCTTGATATCCATTCTAATATTATCGCCTAAAAATTTGCGAATATCTTCTTCATTAAGTCTTTCAACAAACATGTTAAAGCCCTCCTTAAGCTTTTTGTTTTTTAATTCATTTTGAAATTTATGCGAACTTCGCCATTTGAAATTAATTAAAGATTTTAAACGCTAAGCCAAATTTCTTAACTTTTGCAAAAGATTACAAGGCTCGGCACACATAAGACGAGCACGAGTTTAGTTTCCTTTGTAAAAACAACAAATTTGCATAAGGGTATTTTTGAAGGATTTTGCTAAGAATTTCAAGGCTCGAAATTTATAGAAACATCTCCAAAAAATATCCAAAGGAGTATGAATTAATTTTGGACAGGAATGCAAGGCTCGCCATTTGAAATTCGCAGGAGTTTAGTTTCCTAAATGACTCGCGGATTTCAAATGGCATGAAACGAAGCAGTCCAAACCAAAAATAATTCATACTACCATTTGTAGTGAGCAAAAGCCTTGTTAGCCTCAGCCATTCTGTGCATTTCATCACGGCGTTTAATAGAAGCACCTGTTGAATTGAAAGCATCTACAAGTTCGCCTGCAAGTTTTTCTTCCATAGTGCGTTCGCCATTGCGGTTGCGAGCAAAGTCAACAATCCATCTAATTGCAAGTGTTTGACGACGAGCAGGGCGAATTTCCATTGGAACTTGGTATGTTGCACCACCAACTCTGCGACCTTTTGTTTCCAACACTGGTTTAACATTTTCTACCGCTTGAGTGAAAACTTCAAGAGCGTCTGTGCCTGTTTTGCTTGCTGCCATATCAAATGCGTTGTAAACGATTGATTGAGCCAAACTCTTTTTGCCATCAAGCATAACTTGGTTGATGAATTTAGCAACAAGAACCGATTTATATTTTGGGTCTGGCAAAACCTTGCGACCAAAATTACCTTTTCTTCTTGGCATTATAAGTATCTCCTTTTAAAAAATGAAACATAGCCTAATAAATTTCGACTGGCTATTTAATTAAATTTTGTTCAAATTATTGTTTCTTTGGGCGTTTTGCGCCATATTTTGAACGAGATTGGTTACGCTTAGCAACACCAGCAGTGTCTAAAGCGCCACGAACAATGTGATATCTAACACCTGGCAAGTCTTTAACACGACCACCACGAACAAGAACCACACTGTGCTCTTGAAGGTTGTGCCCAATTCCTGGAATATAGCATGTACCTTCTGAACCATTTGAAAGTTTAACTCTGGCAACTTTACGAAGCGCTGAGTTAGGTTTTTTAGGTGTTGTAGTTTTAACATTTAAGCACACACCGCGTTTTTGAGGACATTCTTCAAGAAGTGGTGATTTGCTTTTTTTGTCAAAAGTTTTACGACCCTTGTTAACTAATTGGTTAATGGTTGGCATTCTTTTCCTCCTTGTCTAAATTTTTTTGGCAAAATAACTTCAACCCATGCTTTTTGCCTTTTGCTTAAAGTTTACTGCGAGTAACACACCATTTCGCCTTCAAATTTTTAAGGCAATTTAATCGCCCGAGGCGAAAGTTACATATGCTTTGCTTTTGCCCTCATGCTTTATTGGTTTGCCTGTTAACAGCATCAAAAACAAAACATCTTATTCGGTGGCTATGGTTGCTCCACCTGTGCTAGTCGCTTTTAAAAGGTTTTGCCAGCAACCTCAAAACCTTGTGTATGCGCATGCGTTTTGCACCATTTACACAAAAAAATGGCGCACGCCGAGAGCATACCAAGAGCATATTACCACGGGCGCACCAAATTGTCAAGAGAATTATCTTTATTTTGCCACTGGAAAGACCACTAATTAATGGTTTAAAAACATAACAAAAAGTTTGATTATTTTTGCCGTATTTGATATTCTAAAAGTAAATATGCAGTTTAAATTGACCTGTTTAAACCAAAACATAAGGAGGCAAAATGGGTTACTATGTTAAAATAAATAATGAAACAACAAAAAAATATGAGGCGGTAAGCGACCAAGCATTTAAAAACTTTTTGGCGTATGCTCGCGGGCTTAAGTTTCAAAAATTAAACTTTGTAGATGGCGACACCTGCCACGAAACCTATTATGACACCCCTGCCCACTTGCTTTCTCGCTCGGGCATAATTCTTTCAAGGTTTGAAGAAGGAAGCAATGTGTTTTTTAAAGTTGAAACCGCGTCATCGCTTTCTAAAGTGCTAAACAAACTAGATAAAGAAGTGTTTGTTCACAAAGTTGGCTATGGCGACAAACTTGCCGACCACGCCTTTTATGTAAAAGACGGCATAACCTCACTTTATTCAACTCAGTTCTCGGTTGACCTTGAAAATGTTATTAACAGCGCAGTGCCAACAATCGACATTGCAATTAATGCTCAAGTGTATGAAATTATTGGTGGAACAGGCATGCGTGCCCGCCTTGCACTTGAAAATAAAACTGTTAAAAATTATGAAACAAAACGCACATATAAAGTGCAAAGCATGACAATTAAACTAGAAAACCAAAACACTCGCCTATATTTAAAAGATTTTGAAGAACTTAACCGCCAAATTCAAAAAAACTGTAAAGAGTTTATGTTAATTGACGAAAACCAATACGACTGGGCAGTTAAAGTAACCAAACCAATTGTAATTCAGCCAAAAGTTAAAGAAAAGAAAAAGGTTGATAAATTTTAGGTTTTTATCATATTATTAAAAGACAAATACAAAAAACGAGCAATGCCTTTGCTCGTTTTTTTAAGAATGCAAGAATAACACGAATGTAATGAGTGTTTTCTTTAAGAATGCAAGAATAACACGAATGTAATGAGTGTTTTCTTATTAAATAAATTTAGATATTTGCAAAACTGGGTTTATGATATTGTTATTTCAAAAGCCGCGCGCACCCCGCAGTAGTAGTCGTAGTAAACATCGTAGCCGCTCAAATCACCACCCTTGCTGTCGACACAGCACGCAACAGCGAAGCCAGAATAGACTTCGTAGGGAGAACGGAGCCACCAGTAATCAGCGGAGCCGTTAAAGTACCCTAGGCCGGAAGAGTCGCCTTCGCCAAAGTATTTATTGAATTCACCGTAACTCAAAAGCCAAAGTTTTTGGTTGTCTGTGTCTTGCGTTGTATAAGTTGTGCTATCTCTATAATCATCACACGATTCACCTGCCAAGTCTACTGCTGATATATTTGCATATACGCTTGAATCGCTTATGTTATACTCTTTGGCAAATGTGTTTGCACCATGTCCATTTAAATATTGTTGGATTGTTGAACCGTTGTAGTTTACTCCATATGCCTCTGCATAGTTTGGATTATTTTTATGCGTAAATGCTATACGTCCACTAGAACCTAAAGTTGTGTTTTGTATTGGCAAGATATATTCTGAGATAAAGATATATGTGCCTGAAGCAACTTCAGTTGTGTTTGTTTTTGCAATTGATGTGAAGTTTGCTCCGCCATCAGTTGATTTTGCTATTGCATACCAACGAATATCGTTACCCTCTGAGTCTTTGCCCATTGTTGTTGTTAAATATGAATATGCACTTGTTGATTCTCCAACTGTTAAACCGCCTGCAGGGGTTATTGTATAAGTTGGGTCTACATATTTATCAAAGCCAAGTTGAATGTTTAAGGTGCTTAAAGACATGTTTACATAAGCATAAGAGCCGTTTGAGCCTGCTTTTTGAAGTGTTAAGCCAATCGTTAATGTGCCAGTGTTGCCTTTTTCAATTTTTACACTTGGTGTTGTGTCATTGTTTGTTACAACATTTGTTGGCAATGTTGTGTTTTCGTCATCTATGTATGCAGTTATTGCAAATGCTGAAGTGTTGGTTATTGTTAATGTGATTGTTATATCTTCAACACTGCCGTCTGCTGACGCCATATCACTAAAGTATTGGTTTCCTAATGGCAAGCCATTGGCGTCGCCAAAGGCTACCGCTGTGCCACCATTTAAGTCTACTGCTTCTGTAGTTGGATAGCCATTTTCCTTCTCAGCATCAGTGCTTCCTTCGGCATGCCCTACTATTGTGCCACTTACTGTGCCCGTGCAACCGTGAGCAGTAAAGGCAATCTTGCCACCAACATTTAATGTGGCTGTGGTTGCCGAGTAAACACCTATTGCTATTGCGCATACGCACAAGCAGATGGTTACTATGTTGAGCCACAATCTGAATTTGTTTTTCATGTTTTTCTCTCCTTTCAAAAGCCCCTATTTTGAATTAAAATTCCACATTTTGAGTTGCTTTGGGGTAATTATATCTCCTTTGTAAATCATTTGCAACCAAATTGCGACACATTTCATACTTTTTTTTGATATACAATGTAATTATGAAGATACTTGAAAAAATTGATAAACTAAGAATTGAAAAAGGCTGGACATTTTATAAACTTGCAGAAGAAAGCGCTTTGCCCCTTTCAACCATAACAAATATGTATGTACGCAAAAGCCTGCCATCGCTAACCACCCTTATTGCGCTATGTAAAGGATTAAATATTTCACTTAGCCAATTTTTTGCGGAAAACCAAAGCGATATTCAAACCCAGCAAGAGCACGAACTTTTGGAGGTTTTTAGAAACTTAACCCCATTAAACAAGACCACAGCAATAAAAATAATTAAACTGTTAGAAGATTCAACCGCAAACACTGAGTCGCAAGCCATTTAAAATATGAGTTCAATAACGAACTCATATTTTTTGTTAACAGCCTGCCGTTATAATTATTGCACCTTTAAATGTTGTTAACGCTGTTTTTCTGCTTTTAATTGCCATTGACTCTTTTTTGTTTTACATAAGTTTGTTTCCGTCGTTTGTTTCAATAACCTTTAAAATATTCTCGGTAATTCCGTTTTGAGCATTTATATAAATATAATAGGTTGAACCGTCTTTGCCACACATGTATTCATAGCATAACTTTTCTTCCATTACATCTAGCGGAGCAAGGCAAAGGCGTGACATTTCAACCTTAAAGCCTTGTGGAATCATGGCGTCTGCTTCTGCTTTAGCAAATGAAGCACTGCCGAGCGTGCGGTTTGTGTGGTTTGTGTAGAATCCACTAGCCGAGTAACCAATTAAGTTGCCAGTTGCAAGGTCAATTTTTACTTTAATAAGGTCGGGATATAACACAATTTGGTTTTGCACTGGAGCAAGGTTAAGGTAAGCGTCTTGTCCAACAACATCGCTCCAAACGCAATCAAGAGTAACTCCAGTTTGCTTTTGAGCAATCTCTTTTGCCTTGCTTACCGCATTAGATAAAGTCATGGCCTCGCCTTTTTGGTCACCATAGCCACTAACCGTTAATAACTTGCCCCCAATTTTTGTAATTTGAACATAAACAGTAGAATAGTCTGCCAAGTTAACTTCAAAATCAAAAGTGTCAAACATTCCTGTTGCTTCACCCTTAAAGGTTATATCTTCGTCAGAAATGTCAGCGTATAGTTTTTTAATTTCTTGTTTTGCATAATCAACAGCAACCATGCTTCCGTTTAAGCCTTTAACTTCTTTGTTTAATGTGCTGTCGGCAAAAGGCCCGTCATAAATCATTGTCGGATATTCAACATCACTCGCCTTTATGCCCTGAATTTTTTGTGTAAAGTTGTTATAATCGCCGTCAATTAAATTGCCATTGTTAAAAATGTTAAAGCCTTGAGCAATATAGTCCTCATTAAATTGCGATAAATTGTTTTTTAAAATTGCCAAACTTTCATAAATGCTTTCAAGTGTGTCAATTTCGGCGGTTGTCAACTTTTCGCCACGGTCAATTTTGTCGCATAGGTAACCCGTGTAACCACTTACTTGGTTAATAAATTTTTTGGTTTCGTCAATTCCGTTTAGCGAAATTGGCAAATTGCTTAAGTTGTAACTTGCACTGTAGGCATTTTTACTAATTTCGCCCAAAAGTTTGCGGGCATATAAATCATAGTTAGACGCAAGCACCTTAGACATTTTAACCTCGCTGTTGTTTACATTGTCCATAAGGTCATAAAAGTTGCGCGAATAAACACTTTCAATGGTCAGCCCCATGCCGTTAGCCTTTTGCATGTTAGAAAGTAACATTATTGAAGTAACAATCAACAACCCACTAACAATGCATAGCGCAATAATTAAACCAATGTTCGCCTTGTTTCTGGTTCTTGTTTTTGTTTGTGCCATTTTAAAACTCCCTTTAAAAAATTTTTAGTTAATAAGTTATAGTTAATAGTGAATAGTTATGGATAATTTTTAATAAATAATATTTTTGCGAATAGTACAAAAAGTTGTTGGTTAAGAAGTTGTATTTCAACGCGATAGCGTTGTCCTTAACTCTTCACTATTACTTCTTCACTATTCACTATTCACTCAAAAATGCTTTGCCTTTTTAAATCGCAAACACATGTTGCCCAATAGTTACAACAGTTTGCCTAGAAAAAATCCATTGGCTTGTTGCTGTTTGTGGGTTGTAATAATAAATGCAACCATAGGTTGGGTCCCAGCCGTTCATTGCGTCTTGAGCAGCGCTGTAAGCCGTGCTGTTTGGCTCTAAGTTAATTTGCCCGTCGTGCACTGCAGTAAACGCCCATGGCTGATAAACCACGCCCGAAATTGTGTTAGGAAAGTTTGGATTTTTAACCCTGTTTAAAATAACCGCAGCAACTGCCACTTGCCCAACATAAGGCTCGCCACGCGCCTCGGCATGCACACATTTTGCAAGCAAATAAATGTCGTTTGACGAATATTTGCCACTGGCAGAGCCAAGCCCCAATTTTGCAAGAGTGTTTTTGCCTACAATGCCATCAACTGTTAATCCGTAATCACGCTGAAAGTTTTTAACTGCCTGAACGGTTTTTGCACCAAAAATGCCATCAACAGCACCGTTGTAATATCCCAAATCTTTTAACTTTTGCTGAACTTGCTTGTTTTCTGATACGGTTGCAACAACAGTTACTTGCTCGGTTGCGTTGTAGTTAACCGCATAAAGCGTTCCACCAAGAACACAAGCAAACATTAAAACAAGACATAATGCAAATAACTTTTTAAACTTTGAAAAAGATATTTTTTGCTTTTTTGTTTCCATAAAATTCTCCCTTTTGCTATGCCTAGTATGTGCAAATTTAAAAAAATATACAAAAAAACGCCCACAAGATTGTGAGCATTTTGTTATTGTAAATGTTTTTTAATAAACCAAATATATGTTTTTTAAAATGTTTAATGAGAGTTTTTCCAACTTTCAATTAAATCCCAAATGCGTGACCTATAAACAACATTGTTACCCGCACCCGAATTTACAAAACATAACGGTGGATATACCACACACCACCAGTTGTCGCCTTCTGCCTTGCCAAGTTCAACTATTATGGCATCATAAAAACCCGCCTCTAAAACAAACTCTCCATATGCACGGGTTGGAAACTCCTCTTCGCACAACTTGCTTTTTGCAGTGTAAGAAAAACCATTCTCTCTTAACACCCTGTTTGCTACGCCGTCTATTAATGCTAAGTTGTTAGCCATAACACTTTTAACACTGTCAAAACTGTCACAATTTGCCACAAGCGGAGTAAGTGTTAAAACCACTTGGTCTTTAATTTTGTATTTAACCGCTTGGTCAACCTCTAAATTGCTGTTTGCCCTAATGTGTATGCGTAAATAATCCGTGCTTGTCTGTTTGTAAGTTGTGCCCAATATAATAACCAAAACAATAATAATCACAGCCCCTAAAACCGCCAACTTTTTCATGCATAACCTCCCCATTTTGCTGTTGCAAAATGATTGTTGACACAAAATTGTGAAAGTATACATAAAAAATGCTTTAATTAAAATATTATTTATTTTACCTTTGACCCGCATTTAATTAAATAATCATAATTATTCACTATTCATTAAAAAACCTTCGCATATAGCGAAGGTTTTGTTTGGTGGAGGTGAACGGAATCGAACCGATGACCTCCTGCTTGCAAGGCAGGCGCTCTAGCCAGCTGAGCTACACCCCCAAAATTGATAACGAAATTGATTTTATCACTATTGCCGTAATATGTCAACGGTTTTTTTGATTTTTTTAAAGAAAATTATTTTTGTGTTAGTTATGCTTCAGTTAGGCGATTTGAGGCAACAGGAAATATATCATTAAACTCTCTTATTAAAATTGCAATCGTGCTAAAATCGCTTGAAGATTTTAATCATCTTTTTCAAAATCAAATAATAACAAATTTAAAGGACTTTTTTAACTAATGGAAACAATAAAAAAATTAATAGTAAAATATAACAATAAGGTTGTTGGACACACGACCTTTTAACCTTGGCAAAAGAATTTAACCTTTCACAAACCGAGTGTAAAAAAATTATTGAAAGAATCAAAGAGAAAATAACCACCTGCAACTAATTGCAGGTGGCTTTCAAAATAGAGCAATGTTTTGTATCAACGCATTAAAAAATGAATGTATATCTCGCATGGTTGTTTTTGCTATAAATTTAAAATTAAACTTAAAGGTATAATATAATAAAATTAACATATATCTTTAACTTTTTTATGAATAATAAATTAGTAGACAATGCAAAATCATATTTGATAAAATTTTAAGCAAAAGTTATCACAAAAGAAAAGAGGTTAACCCGTTGATAGAAACAAACGAAAATAAAAATTATAAATCAAATCAGAACGAGCAAGAAAATGCAGACACTTCTAATAAAACAAAAACAAACTCTCGCAATATACACATACGCGACGACGCAGGCGAATTGTTTGTTATAACAAAATGCAAAGACCTATCGCTTTATGTATTTACAGTAACAGCAAAGTCACCAAAGCATTTTAGATATACTTTAATTGCTAAAATGCATTCTTTGTGCTTAGACCTTATTGACAATTTATATTCCGCTAATTCTGTTTTAATAAAAAAAGGCGAAGAAGAAAAACATAAAAAAAGATTAGACTATCAAATAAAAGCACTCAACATTATACGGATGCTAGAATATACCGCCGAAATAGCGTTTAAGCAACAATGCATAATAAAAAAGCAATATATGAATATCGGGAAATTAGGTGCAGAATGCACAATTCTGCTTAATAATTGGATTGCGAGCGATAAGCGTCGCGTTGAATAGGCAATAAGTTGGCTAAGCCAACTATTGTAGGGGTATGGTTTAAGGCAATTAGCCCGGGCTATTGGTGGCTCCGCTCTCCTAACGCTGACAACGGCAACAATGCGTGGTATGTCAACAACAATGGCAATGTGAACAACAACAATGTGAACAATTCGTACGGCGCGCGCCCTGATATACCCTAAGTATAGCCAGTTCGGTGCTCTGCTGTTGAGCACCGCCGTGTTTTAGGGTAAAGGAATCATTCTCCTGCCTCGAGAATATATTCGGGGTAAATAATGCTATCGGAAGCCTTAACGCTGCATGAAATCTAAGGCAGTTTTCGGGCTTTAGCGGAATTGATTAAAATCAAATACCGCCCGATAGTTTTTTTTAGAATTAACGATATTAATTATTAAGGTTAAAAAATGATTAAATACGAATTAAAAAATATAGCAACATATGAAAAACTTTATGAGGCACACTTAAGAGCAAGAAAATGCAAACGCTATAAAAACGAAGTTGTAAAATTTGAGATAGATATGTTTTATCATATTAACAATCTGTCTGTTGCTTTGCAAAACGGAACATACAGAATTAAATCATATAAGCGATTTATGATATACGACCCCAAAGAACGAGAAATTCAAGCCCTAGCATATAGAGATAGAGTCGTGCAAAACTGCTTGTGCTATAACTTTTTGGTGCCATATTATACAAAAAAACTAATTTTCGATAACGGCGCCTGCCGAAAACAAAAAGGTACACATTTTACTCGTTCTCGTCTAGAGGGCTTTATGAGCCAATATTTTAAACAATATGGTAATAATGGTTATTTTTTAAGATTAGACATAAAAAAATATTTTAATAACATAGACCATGAAATCTTGAAGCAAAAATTAGGCAAAATTCATGACCAAGACTTAAAAAACTTAGTTTATCATGTTATTGATAGTTATGAACACAGTCCCGGCAAGGGTGTCCCCATGGGTAACCAGTCAAGCCAAATTTTTGCTTTGCTTTATCTAAACAATATAGATAGGATAATAAAAGAAAAATTTCAAATTAAATATTATGTCCGATATATGGACGACTTGCTAATTTTACATAATAACAAACAATTTTTAAAAGATTTGTTTGCATTACTAAAAAAAGAAATAATCAGCCTAAATTTAGAGGTAAATAAAAAATCTGAAATCATACCAATAAAAAACGGCATAGAATTTTTAGGAGTGCATTACAAAATTTTACCATCAGGGAAAATTTTAAAAAGAATGAAAACTCAAAGCAAGCGCCGAATGTTAAAAAGAATAAAAGATTTGAAAAATGATTTTGAAGCAGGCAAGATTGATAAGTTTGTGATTAATCAAAGCCTTGCTGGTTTTAAAGGTAATATTAAAAGATTAACTGTAAATGGCTTAAATGTAAAATATATTGGCATGCTAAAAAATTTAATTAACACTCCAAAACCCGCAAAAAAGAAGAATGCAAATGCTCGCCCATAAGGGGCTAAAGCATTTGCATAAATATGATTTTAATATTGCAAAAAAACTCCCATAAGGGGAGTTTTATTTGCTTTGTTTGCAATATTAACATTTTTTGCCAATTTGCATACTTCAATTTTTTGATTTTAAAAATTTGCAACTCAACTTTGTGCGAACACTAAATTCTAAGCGCCCTACGGTTTGGTTACCCTACACCGCAAAGTTGATTTGGAAAGCAGGGCGCGCGCCGTACGAAGAGCACACACCGCTGGTGTCCACATCGCCAGAGTCGCGGACAAACCACGCATTGTAGCCGCTGACAGCGTAAGGAGAGCGGAGCCACCAAAAGCCATTTACCCCTTGGCGGAATGTTTGGGTAATTAAATCTGCT